>JAQVNN010000143.1 GCA_028703105.1 Paludibacter sp.
AAAATCAACGATGCCGCCAGGATTCAGGATGTGGTGTCGGATTACGTTACCCTGCGCAAACGTGGGGCGAACCTGATCGGGCTATGTCCCTTCCACAACGAAAAAACACCTTCTTTCAGTGTCTCTCCTGCCAAAGGTATTTTTAAATGTTTCGGCTGCGGAAAGGGAGGGAATGCCGTGCACTTCATTATGGAACACGAGCAACTCAGTTATTATGAGGCACTGAAGTTTTTGGCAAAGAAATACCACATTGAATTTGAAGAGCGGGAACTGACCGATGAGGAAAAAGCCATTCGGAACGACCGCGAAAGCATGTTCCTCGTGAATGAATACGCGCAGCAGTATTTCTCCAATAACCTGCACAGCCACATCGACGGCAAATCTGTGGCCATGGCCTATTTCAGGGAAAGGGGTTTCAGGGAAGACATCATCCGGAAATTTCAGCTGGGGTATAGTCTTGATCAACGCGATGCTTTCACGCGATCAGCCATCAGCAATGGTTACAATAAATCATATTTAGTTAAGACCGGTCTTACGCTTGAACATGATGACGGACAACTGTCTGACCGCTTCCGGGGCAGGGTAATGTTCCCTGTACATTCGTTGTCGGGTAAAGTTGTTGCCTTTGGAGGCAGAATTCTCCGTAAAGACGAGAAGATGGCCAAGTACGTCAACTCCCCCGAATCGGAGATTTACCACAAAAGCAATGAGTTATACGGCATTTTTTTCGCTAAAAAAGACATCGTGAAAGAAGACCGGTGTTTCCTGGTAGAAGGATATACCGATGTGATTTCGATGCACCAGAACGGCATCGAAAACGTGGTGGCTTCGTCGGGAACGTCGCTGACACCGGGACAAATCAGGATGATTCATCGTTTCACAGAGAATGTAACAGTGATTTACGACGGCGATGCAGCGGGTATCAAGGCTTCGTTACGGGGGATTGATTTGTTGCTCGAAGAGGGATTAAATATCAAGGTGTTGTTGTTGCCCGATGGGGAAGACCCTGATTCTTTTGCCCGAAAACACAATTCGGCTGACTTTATTGCCTTTGTGGAACAAAACTCGGCTGACTTCATCCGTTTCAAAACCAATTTGTTACTGGATGATGCCGGGAACGATCCGGTCAAAAGGGCAGGGTTGATCATCGACATCGTGAAGAGCATTGCCATCATTCCGAATCAGGTCATCCGCGCGGAGTATGTGAAGGAATGCAGCTCGCTGCTTCAGGTAGATGAAGCCATGTTGTACCATGAAATCAATAAGTTGAAGAGGGCAGAAGCAGGTAAAGTCCAGGCAACTGCTGCTCAGTCGCAGTCACAACCGATACCGCCCGACAGCCCATCGCAGGCTCCTCTTAGTCCGGCTCCCCAACCAGGAAAATACACGCAGGAAGAAAGGAGTATTTTGCAAGCCCTGATTCGGTACGGCAAGATGAATATGCAACATCCGGATACCAAAAAAGAAGTGTATGAACCTCTCATCGTGGCGGATTTTATCTACGAAGAAATCAACCGCGACGGCATTAGCTTCAGCACGCCGGAACATCAGGCAATATTAAAAGAATACGAGATGTATTATCAGGAGGAGAACTTTAACGCGGAAAAACATTTTTTGTATCATTCCAACCCTGAAATTGCGAAGTTGACTGCCGACCTGATTACCGAAAAATATACGCTGAGTAAGATTCATGCGAAGATCAAAAAGGTAGAAACAGAGGCAGATAAACTCTATGATTTTGTTCCGCGGGTAATTTATGAGTTCAAAAACAGATTAGTACTTGATATGATCAAAGAAAAACTGTTACTGTTGAAAGAAGCATCAGAAACAAAGAATTCCGCAATGGAAGATGAAATCATGCAGGAACTGAAAGAGCTGGATGAAGTCAAACGAAAACTAGCGAAAGAGTTGGGGGAAAGGATAATAACGAAATTTTAATACAAATATATCCAGACCTGTCAGGTTTTTAAAACCTGACAGGTCTGAAAAAATAACCACCATGTTCTTATTCAACAATATAATTTTCGGTCCGGTAAAAAGCCGGCGTCTGGGAGTGTCGCTGGGGGTGAATCTCTTGCCGGTGGATGCCAAGATATGTTCATTCGATTGCATCTATTGCGAGTGTGGTTTCAATACCACGATGAAGGAATCGCCCCTGCCAACTCGGGAACAGGTATATGCAACCTTAGAAGCCAGGTTGCAGCAAATGGTAGCGGCCGATGACCTGCCGGATGTAATTACTTTTGCCGGCAATGGTGAGCCCACGCTACATCCACAGTTTGAGGGCATCATTGATGACACCATTGTTTTGCGTGATCGTTATTGTCCGGGAGCGAAAGTCAGCGTGCTTTCCAATTCGACCCGCATGCATAAGCCAACTGTTTTTAGAGCGTTACTGAAGGTGGACAACAACATCCTGAAATTTGATTCAGCATTGGATAAAACAGTTCAGCGCCTTGATCGTCCTGTTGGGAAGCAGTTTACCGTCAAATGGCAAATCGAACAGTTGAAAAAATTTGAAGGGAACCTTATTATTCAAACCATGTTCCTGCGAGGCAAGTTAGCCGATGGTATCATTGACAATACGACGGAAAATGAAATTGAAGCCTGGCTGGAAGCCCTGAAAATCATCCGCCCTAAACAGGTGATGATTTATAGCATCGACCGCGAAACCCCAACGAAAGGACTGGAAAAGGTCCCGTTAGAGACCCTTAAACAGATTGCAGACAAAGCAAGGAAAGCCGGGTTTGAGGTGATGGTAGCGTAGAGCGAAAAACGTAGGGGCGAACCTGTGTGTTCGACCTCAAACGAATAGCCCTGAAAGGGCGACATATAATAACCCCAGGTTTTAACCCGGGGATCAAAAATAACAATTATGTCCAAAATCATCCTCGAAAACATGGAGTTCCATGCCAATCACGGCGTTATGGAACATGAGAAAATGCTGGGAAACACTTTTCTGGTGACAGTAGAAATGGAGGTGAATACCGAAAAAGCCGGTGTTACCGATCATTTGGAAGACACCATCAATTACCAGTTGGTGTATCATGCCGTCAAAAAGCAAATCGAAATTCCATCGAACCTAATTGAACATGTTGCCCGTAGAATTGTTGATAAATTGATGAATAAATTTTTAAAAATACAGGCTGTAAGTCTCACCCTGTCCAAAATGAATCCACCCCTCGGCGGCAAAGTCGAAAAGGTGTCGATTCAAATGGAGCGGAGAAGGTGAGTGGAGAGCGAATAGTGAATAGTGAATAGTGATCAGTTATTAATTATTAATGCCTGAATAACGTTGACCGTTTTATATTAAATTTTAAACATGATATTAATTTTAAATTATAGTGTTTTGTGATTTTTTCAAAGAAAAGAGACGCGTCTTTTTTCTTTG
>JAQVNN010000061.1:0-1193 GCA_028703105.1 Paludibacter sp.
GGGTACTGATGTCGGCAATGCATTGTTGCAGGTTGTTGGCATGGAAGAACCGCCTGTCCCACACGATACCCATGAGGTTTTTCATGGAGATGCTCATTTTGGCGCCACCGTGGTTCTTGAGCACGGGAACATTGATCCAGACATCGGCATTCAGAATGGCCTCGTGGATTTTCGCCGATTTCAGAGATTTCCCATTCGGCAGCGATACCGGTTTGTAATACGATTCCTGATCGGCTGGTACCACCCTGGCTCCGGCAGCTTTAGCTGCCGCCTCTATGCCGCTGCTGGCATAGCATTTACGCCAGTCGTCGCAGGTGTGGTCGAATACCACGACTTCGGATGCGCCTGCATCGAAACATTGTTTCACGATTTCGCGGATCAGTTCTGGATTGGTGTTAGCCGCCATTTCCGGTGCCTTATCCCACCCGATGTTGGGTTTCACAGCCACTTTCTGACCTTTCGAAATAAATTTACCCATACCGCCCATTTCGGTAATCGCCCTGCGGAACATAGCTACAGGCTCTCCACCCAGCACAGCGACCAGGTCGTACGCGCCTGCTCCCGAAGCTTGTCCGGTAGCCTGATTGAAATGTTGCGACATCAATGTCGTGGCCCCACTCTCTTTGATCGTGATGGCCGCCCCCGTGAGGGCAATGGATTTGAAGAAGTTGCGGCGGTTCATAATATTTTATTGTCTAACGTCTAACGTCTAACGTCTAATGTCTAATGTCGAAAGTCAAAAGTCAAAAGTCAAAAAACCTTAGACTTCAGACCGGAGACTATATAATCCACGGAAACCTGAAACATGCCTCGTTATACAGCGCGTAATCGGCATTTCCGTTTACGGCAAAGGTTTTGATAAGGGCTGCATTTTTTAGGATTTCTCTGGCTAATTCGATGGTGGAGCCCGTTTTGATGCGGTCGTCCACTAACAACAGTCTTTTGCCGGCAAAATCAAAATCGACCGGACTGATCAACTTTGGGGCGTCGTATTTCGGTCGCTGCTCACTGTCACGCAAATTGATTTTGATGGTCTGAAATTCAATGTTCAAGCGTTGGTTTAATATCCCCGCCGGGATAATACCCCCGTTGGCTATTGCCACGATGATGTCGAATTCCTCCGGGATGTCGATGTCCCGGAAACGAGTGAGCAGGGTGTTGAAGTCTTTTTCCATATTTTTTTGTCTCCAGTC
>JAQVNN010000061.1:1293-13402 GCA_028703105.1 Paludibacter sp.
ACGATGTTTCCGGCGACAAATAATGCTGCGAATAAGTAAGTCTTTGTTTCTGTGAAACTGAGGTTTTGGAATGTTGCAGTTTTCATTATTAATTATTTTATGTTTACGGTCTCCAGTCCTTCATCGGTAGGCGTTCACAAAGAAAACGACATGTCAACCCCCTTGAATCCGTACCTGGCTGATTATCCCCCGACTGATGACTGTTGTCTGTTGACAATTATTCAGGACAAAAATAGCAAAAACTTTCAATTTTTACCATTAAATTTTGAATGCAGTTGTAAACATTCCAAAAAAAATTATACCTTTGCATGGCTAAATAAACATGTTATGCCTGGTTCGTCATAACATATTTTACCTTACTTATTGCACGCATGAAAACCCGTGAAAATGAACTCCAATTTATTTCTGTTGTGTTAGATTTGCTTCTGTTAAATCTTTCCTTTCTGCTTTTTGCCTTTATTTTTTATCGTTTTAGATTTGAGCATGGTATTGATATTTACTTGTGCCATTTACTTGCGAACTTCTCCTGGGTATTAGCTTTTATTTTCATCCGCAAAAGAATGCTGTATTTAAAAAAAGGGTTCAAAACACGCTTAATCCGCGTGTTTAAGCGGTCGCTGATTTTCCTGCTGCTGGCAACCCTACTCTTTCTTCCCTTTGCCCCCATCATCGGCTATTTATGGCCATATGCACTGGTTTCCTGTTTATTTTTTGTTCTCAGCAAACTGCTGATCAATTTCATCTATTTCAAGACGATCAAGTATTATCATCTGAAAAACAACCGGGTAAAAAGGGTATTGCTGGTGGGTAAAAATGAAACCATGCAAAAGGTGAAACGAATCATCAAGGTAAATCCCATCCTGAAATACATGTTCCTGGGCTATTTATCAGATGTGCCTGGAAAAGATGTGTTGGGAAACCTCGACGAACTAAAGGAGGTAGTGAAAAAACACAACATCCACGTGGTATTTGTTGCTATAAAAAGCCAGCAAGAAATCATGCCTTACTCCGACATCAACAAGGAATTGCTACATACCTGCAATCAACTGGGCGTCCGGCTATTTTATGTTCCTGAAAATGAAAGCATTGAAACAGGCAATTTCGACTTAGAAAAATTAAACGGCATTTCCCTGATCAATCCACAGAAAATCCCGATGGATCAAATTGAAAATCAAATCAAAAAACGAATGTTTGACTTGATTTTTTCGGGTATGGTGATTGTTCTCCTGTTGTCATGGCTCTACCCCATTCTTGCCATCCTGATTAAACTCAGTTCAAAAGGCCCCGTGTTATTTACACAAAAACGCACGGGAATTAACAAGATCACGTTCAATTGCTATAAGTTCCGCAGCATGCGGATGAATGAGGAAGCCGACCTGAAACAAGCAACGGAAGATGACCCACGCATCACGAAAATAGGCAAATTTATCCGCAAAACGAATTTGGATGAGCTTCCCCAGTTCTTCAATGTATTCAGGGGTGAAATGTCGGTAGTAGGACCGCGGCCGCACATGCTGTCCCATACCGACAAATACTCCGCTTTGATAGATGATTACCTGGTGCGCCATTACGTGAAACCCGGCATCACCGGTTGGGCGCAAATCAACGGTTTACGTGGTGAAACGGATGAGTTGTGGAAGATGGAAAAACGGGTAGAATTAGACAAGGAATATATCCGTAACTGGTCATTGGATTGGGACATCGTGATCGTGTGGAAAACAATATTTGATTTGAAGGCGTTTTTAAACGCGAGATGAAGATGCATGTGTTGTGAGATGTATAGACGTCCTAACAGGGCGTCTCTATCACCAAAAATTTGCAGGCCTTTAGACATAGATAATAAAAACAAAAAAATATCGTTAATGATTTTGGGAAAATTTATTCAATTAAAAAATAGATTTCAAATGATGAAAAAAACAGTCTTTCTGTTGTTTATTGTACTTTTGACAAGTTGCAATTCGTACAAAAAAATAGCATACCTTCAGCAGGCAGGTACTCAGGCAGTATTATCTGATACCACCCGGGCAGTGGTACCTGACCCGGTTATCAAAGTTGGAGATGTGTTAATGATCACGGTAAACACTAATACCCCTGAAGCGGCTATCCCTTTTAATCTCCCTTTAATTCCATCGGGTGAATCTTCCAGAACTTATAGCGGCGGAAACGGGAGCTATTTGTCCTACGGATTAAGTATGCAAAATTACCTGGTCGATATGGAGGGAAACCTGGTTTTTCCGGTAATCGGTAAAATAAAGGTCGCGGGAATGACCAAATCTGCTTTAGCTGAACAAATCAAAAAAACAATTTATCCGCGATACATTACAGAAGAACCAATTATCCTTATTCGTTATGCAAATTTTAAAGTTTCGGTGTTAGGAGAGGTGGTGCACCCCGGTTCTTTTATCATCGACAATGAAAAACTTTCTGTTCTGGAGGCTTTAGCCTTAGCGGGTGACATGACCATCTACGGTCGCAGGGAAAGCATCTTGTTGATTAGGGAAAACAACGGAAATCGGGAAACAGTACGATTGGACATCAGAAATAAAAACCTCGTAAATTCTCCTTATTTTTATTTGCAGCAAAATGACGTGATTTATGTGGAACCCAACGATTCCAGGGCGCGTGCTTCGGCTATCAGCACAGCAGAATCTTTATCAATTTCCATCGTGGGAACACTTATATCGCTGACAACTTTGATTATTAATATATTAAAATAATGGGATGATGACGTAGAGACACCCTGATAGGACGTCTCTACTTAACCACAGATATATAAAAAAAACATGAATAAGAACATAAACGTAGAAGAATTAGAGCAACTGATGGTTGAAAAACCGATTGACTGGCGCGAACTAATTGAAAAATACCTTGTTTACTGGAAGTGGATTCTGGCTTCTGTGATTTTTACGCTCATTATTGGAGGAATTTATTTCCGAACACAACCGGATAAATTTCTGTTTAAATCAACCTTACTCATTACCGACAACTCTTCGGGGGGACAAGTTAGCCAAATGTCTATCCTGAAACAACTGGATGTCATCGGGATGTCAGCCGGTTCGTCGAATATCTATAACGAGAAACAAGTCATTCATTCGAAAGAGCTGATTAAAAAAGTAGTGAATGAGTTAAAACTACATACTACTTACACAAAAACATCTTTCCTGAAACCCATTGAACTCTATGCAACTAACCCTGTGGAAGTGGTTATGGATTATGCTGATATATTGAAAATCGGGAAACCTCTCAAGCTGTCTGTTGAATATAATACAGACGGATATTATCAGGTATCCGGAAAATACACCAAAGAACGTAATACGAGCCGTTTCAAATACAAATTAAATCAACTCCCTGCAACCATTAAAACACCGGCCGGAAAAATTCAGATTATGCTTAAAAATCCTCAAATACTTCCGGAGGATAAAATTTATATCAAAATCAGCAATCCTATTTCCGTTGTCAAATATTATCAGGAAGCAGCTTTGTCCACAGAAGTCCCGAAAGATGGTGATTTGGTGAATATTACTTTTAAAGAAAATAATATTCAGAAAGGAAAAGATTTCCTGCAAAGACTCATTGACTTATACAACCAGGATGCCATTGACCAAATCAATAAATCTGCTAATTTTACAGCGATATTTATCGACAGCCGTCTGGAACTCCTGAGCAACGAGCTGACCAATGTCGAACAAAATTTACAAACCTACAAACAATCCAACAAACTTACGAATATAGAAGCTGACGCTGAATTGTACCTGCAACGGAGCAACTTATACGACCAAAAAAGGAATGAACATGAAATCCAGTTACAACTGATACAATATATCGAAGAATTTTTGAAAGACCCTGCTAATAAGTACGCATTAATACCGAATTTAGGCCTAACAGATGTGGGATTGGTTGCAGTTATTCAGGAATACAACAAATTACTGGTTACTTACAGTAGGGTATCCGAAGGTTCTTCAAAAAGCAATCCCACCCTGCAAAGTATGGAATCACAGATACATTCAAGCCGCATGGCCATTCAAAACAGTATCGCAACATCCAGGAAAGGATTGCAAATCAGCATACGGGAACTTGAAAATCAAAACGCGTTCCTGACCTCCCAACTAAAGAAGATACCGCAACAAGAACGGGAATTCTTAGAAATCAAGCGCCAACAGGAAATCAAGGCTTCACTTTATATGTTTTTGTTACAAAAAAGAGAAGAAGCCTCGCTGAGTATGGCTGTTACAGTGCCGAAAGCCCGCCTGCTGGATGCAGCAGATACCGCAGACAAAACGGCCCCCAAGCTACCTATGACCCTCGCAGCTTCGTTGTTCTTGGGGCTGTTTCTCCCGATTGGTTTTCTATACCTCAAATTCCTGTTTACCACGACTTTTAACAACAGGAAAGAAGTTGAATCGCTGACTGACGTACCCATCATCTCCGAGTTGGCACATCAAAAAAGTGATGACGTGGTCATCGACCACGACACCAACGCGAGTGCCAACGCAGAACTATTGCGCTTGTTGCGGAGCAAGCTTCAGTTTATCATGAACCCGGTAAAAGACAAGCTGTTGCTTATTACCTCCACCGAATCAGGGGAAGGAAAAACATTCGTAAGCGTCAATTTGGCAGTATCCATCTCGCTGGCCGGAAAAAAAACACTGTTGATCGGGATGGATCTTCGTAAACCGATGCTGGCCAGTCACTTTGCCATATCAGAACAAGAAGGATTATCTTCTTACTTATCAGGGATGGAAGACAACTATCAAAAACTGATACACCAGTCATCTGAGTTCCCTAATTTATACATTTTCCCGGGAGGCATTATTCCTCCTAATCCGAATGAACTGATTTTAAGTGAACGCCTTGACCAGCTAATTGCGGAATTACGGGAACAGTATGATTATATCCTGATTGACTCAGCACCGGTAGGAGCTGTTTCTGATACTTTCCTGATTAACCGTGTTTCTGACCTCACGTTATATGTATGTCGGGCCGACTATTCTGACAAGCGAAACTTAGAATTATTAAATCGTGTACACAAAGAAAACTCGCTCAATAAAATTCATCTTGTGGTAAATGACGTGGATATTGAAGCCCATAAATATGCAGGAAAATATGGTTACAGCTATAGTTATGGCTATGGTTACGGAAAGAAAAAACGGAAATAAAAAACGAAATTCGCGGATAAGAAAATGAGCTGATGAAAAGATGCCGACCGGAGAGATAAAAAAGAACATAAAAACTGCTGAAAACAAGGAGGCCTGGTATGTTATTTATACAGCGCCAAAAGCTGAAAAGCAAGTACAGCAGCGACTTACCGAGCAGGGTGTAGAGGCTTTTCTGCCTCTACACCTGTCACCCCGTAAATGGTCGGACCGGGTGAAACTGGTTGAGATGCCCTTGTTCCCCTCCTATCTTTTTGTTTATACGCGACGCACGGCTTTATACGACCTGGTGCGTATCCCTGGTATTGCCCGGATCATCTATTTTGAAGGACAACCGGCTGTAGTACGGCCACGGGAAATCAGCGCTATCCGACAATTCCTGGAATATGCCAATGGCAAAGCCTGCCGGATAGAATTAGATGATGAAGTGCGGGTGGCTGTCGGCCCGTTGAAAGATAGCGGTGGCAAAGTAATCAAAATCGGGAAGAAATACGCCATCCTGCTGCTGGACAAATTAGGGTTGCAGGCACAGGTAGCGTTGGATGCCGTGGTGAAAAAATAAAGACTCTCCTTATTCTGTAGAGAGTTATTGTATATGAGGAGATTAGTTAGTTCGGGATGGGACTGACGGGGCTTTGCCGTGTGATGCCCCCAATCCCCTAAAGGGGGAGGTCGAAAGTCAAAAGTCGAAAGTCAACGGTCAGTGAATCGTGAAGCGGTACAAAACCTTATTCTGAACAATCATGGAGTATAATTGTGTAGAATACAAAGAGAGAATAACAGATACACTTGAAAAAGAGATCGTTGCTTTTTTAAACTATATTGGTGGCGGTATTGTGTATTTGGGTGTTGACAAACATGGTTCTGTTGTTGGCATTGAAAAGGCAGATATGATTCAATTGCAAATAAAAGATCGTATTCGAAACAATATGAAACTCTCGCAATGACAATGCATTGATTGAAACCAATTAGCCCCGAAGGGGCGAAAGATAGCAAAAAAGAACATTAGACATTAGACGCTTGACGTCTGACAAAATAATATGACAAATAATTACAACATTCTCGTTACCGGTGGAGCCGGATTTATCGGTTCAAATTTGTGTGAGGCTTTACTGAACCTTGAACATAAGGTGGTTTGCCTTGATAATTTCTCAACCGGTCACCACAAAAACATAGCTAATTTTCTATCAAACGAAAATTTCAGCCTGATAGAAGGAGATATCAGGAATATGGAAACTTGCCGGAAAGCGGTTGATGGTATTGATTACGTATTGCATGAAGCAGCTTTAGGTTCTGTCCCTCGCTCCATCAACGACCCCATTACCTCCAACGAAGTAAATGTATCAGGTTTTCTGAACATGTTGGTAGCATCACGCGATGCCGGGGTGAAGCGTTTTATTTATGCGGCCAGTTCTTCGACTTATGGTGACTCAGCCTCTTTGCCGAAGGTAGAAGATGTGATCGGGAAACCGCTTTCTCCCTATGCTATCACCAAGTATGTAAATGAGTTGTATGCCGATGTGTTTTCAAAAACCTATGGAATGGAATGCATCGGCTTGCGTTATTTCAATGTGTTCGGACGCCGGCAGGACCCGCATGGGGCATATGCTGCTGTGATTCCTCTCTTCGTGAAGCAGTTGATGCAGCATGAATCTCCGGTAATCAATGGTGATGGTGAGTATTCCCGTGACTTTACCTATATTAATAATGTGATTCAGATGAATTTATTAGCCATCTCCGCTACCAATCCGGAGGCTGTAAACACAGTTTACAATACGGCTTATGGAGAACGAAACACCCTGATTCAATTAACAGCTTACCTGAAAGAGTTTTTATCCAAATTTGACGCAGAAATCAATAATATTGAAATAAAACATGGTCCAAACCGGATCGGTGATATTCCTCATTCACTTGCTTCCATTGACAAAGCAAAGGAATTGTTGGGATATCAACCGAAATACTCACTGCGGAATGGATTAAAAGAAGCCGTGAAGTGGTATTGGGAGAATCTGTGAAAAAGGAAAAATGGAAAGCAAAACAAACATACAAAAACTCATTCAAGCTGGCGAATCGGATAAGATTGAGTTTAAACTTAGTTTCAATGACGAAGCCATCGAAACTGTTGTTGCGTTTTCAAACACTTCAGGAGGTTCTGTTTTTATAGGTATTGACGACAACGGGAAATTTGTCGGTGTAACAGTTGGGCAGGAAACTGTTCAAAACTGGCTCAATACAATTAAGAATAAAACTATTCCTTCTCTGATACCTGATATCATGGAGTATAGATTAGATGGTAAAACTGTTTGCGAAATCAGGGTGAACGAATATCCGGTTAAACCGGTATCCTTTAAAGGCAGATATTACAAGCGAATAAAGAACTCAAATCATCAATTAAGTGTACATGAAATTTCAGAAATACACCTGAAAAGTATTCAAACTTCATGGGATGCTTACCCATATCCAAATGCAACAATCGATAAACTGGATTTAGAAAAAGTCAGCAAGTTTATTCAAAAAGTGAATAACAGCGGACGATTTATTCTTCCCGAAGATGAAGAAGATGCTTTGCGTAAACTCAGGTTAATTATTGATAATGTTCCGACAAACGCAGCCATGTTACTTTTTGCAAAAGAAGATTTGTTATACAATGTGCATATCGGTAGATTTAAAACTCCCTCCCTGATAATAGATGACAAAATACTTCGGGGGACTTTGTTCGAAGTAGTAGAGGAGACCATGCGCTATATCATTGGTCAAATAAAGGTGGCTTTCGAAATTACAGGTGAAACAACTCAACGTAACGAGATTTTTGAATATCCGATACCCGCTCTTCGAGAGTTGGTACTTAATGCCATCATTCACCGGGATTATACAAGTCCTGTTGATATTCAAATAAAGATATTTGATCAAAGTATCAGTTTTTTCAATCCGGGTAAACTTTTTGGCAATCTTACCATTGAAGAGCTTAGTACAGATACATATCAATCGCATATGCGAAACAAATTAATTGCAGAGGCTTTTTATCTTACCAAAGACATTGAAAAGTACGGAAGTGGCTATATTCGAATAAGAAAGGAAATTCAGGCATATCCCACAATGATTTTGAATTACAAAGAAGTAGGGAGTGGTTTTTTTGTAGAACTTCAGTACAAAAAACAAAAAATATCAATCAAACCAACTGATAATGTTACTGAAAATGGCGGAGTAAATGACGGAGTAAATGACGGAGTAAATGACGGAGTAAACTCGTTATTGAAGCTTGTAGAAGATTACCCGGGCATTAAGTCTGCAGAATTGAGAGAAAAATTAAATGTATCTCAAAGAACCGTAGAAAGATGGCTGAAATATTTGCGAGATGAAAAGAAAATAGTATTTAAGGGAGCATTTAAAACTGGTGGCTATTGGCTGATGAAATGAAACTGACATGATTAATCATGTAAATAATCCCGTAGGAACGACACATTATAAAAATAATACCAAACGACATTAGACGTTAGACGTTAGACTTAAATAATGAAAACAGAAACAAAAATCGCAGTTATCGGCTTAGGCTACGTAGGTTTACCTTTAGCCCGTTTATTTTCAACTAAATACAAAACCATTGGTTTCGATATCAACCAGCAACGTGTGTCCGAATTGATGTCGGGACACGACGCTACCTTGGAAGTAGAAGATGAGTTGCTGCAGGAAGCCATCCGGAATGGATTTGTGTGTACCCATGAACTGGAAAAGATACGCGACTGCAACTTCTATGTGGTAACAGTCCCTACTCCGGTGGATAAAAACAACAATCCAGATTTAACCCCCCTGTACAAAGCCAGTGAGACGGTTGGCAAGGTGATCGGGAAAGGCGATATTGTGGTATATGAATCCACCGTTTATCCGGGAGTAACTGAAGATGAATGTCTGCCTGTAGTAGAAAAAATCTCCGGATTGAAATTTAACGTGGATTTCTTTGCCGGTTATAGCCCGGAACGTATTAACCCCGGAGACAAACTACATACTGTTGAGAAAATAAAGAAAGTTACTTCCGGTTCAACTCCCGAGGTAGCCCAAAAAGTGAATGAAGTTTATGCTTCTGTAATTACTGCAGGTACCCATTTAGCCCCGACCATGAAAGTGGCCGAAGCGGCCAAGGTAATCGAGAATGCACAGCGCGATATTAATATTGCTTTTGTAAACGAATTGTCCAAAATATTCAACAAAATGGGTATCGACACCCAGTATGTACTGGCAGCAGCCGGAACCAAATGGAATTTCCTGCCTTTTAAGCCGGGACTGGTTGGTGGACATTGCATCGGTGTTGACCCCTATTATTTAGCACAGGCAGCCCAGCGTTACGGCTACAATCCCGAAATCATCCTGGCCGGTCGCCGTATGAACGACGGCATGGGAGCTTATGTTGCGAACCAGGTTGTTAAGCTGATGCTGAAAAAAGGCATTCAGGTGCTCGATTCCGAAGTGCTTATCCTCGGATTCACTTTCAAGGAAAATTGTCCGGATGTGCGCAATACCAAGGTCATCGACATTGTGAAAGAGTTGCAGGATTATGACGTAAAGGTGACAATTTATGATCCCTGGGCTAATCCGGTTGAGGTGAAACATGAATATGGGGTAACAGTGTTGAATGAATTGCCAAAGAAAAAGTTTGATGGGGTGGTGCTGGCGGTGGCACATGAGGAGTTTAAACAGCTTGATTTAAGTCAGGTGATAAATGGGAAAAAGGTGGTGTTTGATGTGAAGGGAATGTTGGCGGGCGAGCGGGTTGATGGTAGGTTGTAGGAAGCGGGGTGCAAATAGCGGAGTGCAAATTTAGAGGGAGTTGCCAAAGGAGTATTCCGGTAATGGTGACATTCAGTTTTTAGAATAAGAAGCAGAAAAACCGGATATTAGAAAATAAATGAGGTTTAACAACCAAATGCGATGGATGAGGGATTACTTCTTTCGGGATTACATGTTTTTTCAAACTATGTATTTGAAATATTACTGCCTTGAATAGAAATAAAAGCACATTATCACTATTTGAAATAGAAATAAGTTATATCTTTGTGCTGTCAATTATTACAGCGTAGCAAAGTATGAAAGCACTATTAAAAGATGTTATAGCAGATCAGGTTCATTTTTTATCCGGTCGTAAAAACATCATTCATCGTAATTTTCCGGAACATTATTTACATAACGAACAGATAATAATTATTTCCGGTGTTCGTAGATGTGGAAAATCGATACTGCTTCAACAGATTAGGTCACGATTACCTCATAAAAACTATTTCTTTAATTTTGATGATGACAGGTTATCGGGTTTTAGCGCGGAAAACTTTCAGGATCTCTATGAGGTTTTTATAGAATTATACGGAAATCAGGATTATTTCTATTTCGATGAAATACAAAATATTGCAGGGTGGGAACAGTTTGTAAAACGATTGTATAATGCAGGTAAGAAAGTATTCATAACAGGTTCCAATGCTCGAATGTTAAGTAAAGAATTGGGTACTTTGCTTACAGGGTGTTATCTGGCAATAGAATTATATCCTTTTTCTTTTAAGGAGTTTCTGCAATTCAAAGGTAAGGAGCGTTTAGCAGAACAAGTTTATGGTACTGAAGCAAAAGGCGAAATACAAGCACAATTTAATGCATATTTACATCAAGGCGGTTTTCCGTTATATCTTAGCACAAAAGACGACTTGGTTTTAAAAACTTTGTATGACAATATATTATACAGAGACGTTTTGGTACGGAATCAAATTTTAAATGAAAAAGAGATAAAAGAATTGGTTTATTTTGCTGTTAGTAATATAGGTAAGCCATTTACATATTCTTCCGTAAGTAAGATTATTGGTGTCAAAAACCCCACAACGGTAAAAAATTATATTGAGTATATCGAAAATACATATTTGTTATTCACACTCAATAAATTAGATTATTCAGTTAAAGTTCAGTTGCGTAATCCCAAGAAAATGTATGCTATCGACAACGCCCTTGTTAAACGATTAGGATTTCATTTTTCGGGAGAAGAAGGTCGTCTGTTGGAAAACTTAGTTTATATAGAACTGAAACGTAGAGGTGGAGAGATATTTTATCACAGTGAAGAAAAAAGTGAATGTGATTTTGTCATACGGAAAGGGTATCAAGTTGAACAAGCTTTACAAGTGTGCTATCTATTCGACAATTTTAACACACGCGAACGTGAAATAGCAGGACTTGCCGGTGCTATGAAAGCATATCAACTTAAAGAAGGTTACATTATTACTTCTTCTCATGAAGAAGTAGTTATAACAGAATTTGGTAAAATATATATAATGCCGGCTTGGAAGTGGGTAATTGAATGTGACAAGACGAACCATAACAAGAGTTAATGAGCAAAGTGCAAATGTTGAGGGGGTTGTACAACCAAGTGCAGGTGAGAGGGGGTTGCCACGTTGTTCACCTCGTGAACTCCTCGCAATGACGGGGGCGACACAAAGAAGCAACGAAAAGTAAAAAATGAACATCAACATTCCGCAAATATTAGCCAAAGGAGAAGGTGTTTCCGTAGAGTTTAAGAAAGCTAGAAATAAACTTCCGGAATCGCTTTTCGAGACTATTTGTGCTTTCCTGAACAGGAATGGTGGTGTCGTTTTGTTAGGCGTTACGGATGATAAAAAAATAGAAGGTATTGATCCGGAAGCGGCAAATGCGATGATTAAAAACTTAGTTAATCTTAGTAATAACACGCAGCAATTAGCTCCGTCTTTTTTACTGGAATCCACTAAGATTGAATACGAAAACCGGCTAATAATTCATATCTTTGTGCCGGCTTCTTCACAGGTACACCGTTGCAGGGGGAAGGTTTATGATAGGAGCGCTGACGGGGATTTTGAATTGAAATCCGATGAACAAATAAAACAGCTGTATGTTAGAAAGAATGCGTTATACACTGAAAATACCGTATATCCGTATTTATATGAAACAGATTT
>JAQVNN010000009.1 GCA_028703105.1 Paludibacter sp.
TAACCGATTGGTAGTCAGCTATAAAGATACAAAATTTCAAGGTCTTTACCAAATAAAATGATACCTATTTTATTGATAATCAAATAATTATATCGCTATATAATTTTTGTCATGTACTAAAAAAAAAAGATTTAAATCTTGCAAATACTTCAGGAAATAATACTAACTTCGCCATCCGGTTTTGAATTGTATTAGATATGATAAGTCATTCAGAATTAACCACTCATCTGAAACAACATTTTGGTTTTGACACCTTCAAAGGAAATCAGGAAGCTATCATTCAGAATGTGTTGGACAAAAAGGATACTTTTGTCCTGATGCCCACCGGCGGTGGAAAATCATTGTGTTACCAACTTCCTTCTTTATTGATGGAAGGAACTGCTATTGTCATATCTCCACTGATTGCACTCATGAAGAATCAGGTTGATGCCATGCGTAATTTCAGTGAAGAAGACGGTGTAGCGCATTTTCTAAACTCTTCGCTTACCAAACAAGCCATTGATGCCGTAAAAGCAGATATTCTTTCCGGACAAACAAAATTGTTGTATGTTGCTCCGGAGTCTCTTACCAAAGAAGAAAATATTGAGTTCCTGAAACAGGTAAAAATATCATTTTACGCGGTAGATGAAGCACATTGTATTTCGGAATGGGGACACGATTTCAGGCCGGAATACAGGAGAATTCGCCCGATTATCAACGAAATTGGCGTTGCTCCTCTGATTGCGCTCACAGCAACAGCCACCCCGAAAGTACAGCATGACATCCAGAAAAACCTGGGCATGCTCGAAGCCAAAGTGTTTAAGTCATCTTTTAACAGGGAAAATCTTTATTATGAAGTTCGAAGCAAAAATAAAGATGTTGACAAGGAGATCATCAAATATATCCGTTCCCAGAAAGGTAAATCTGGCATCATCTATTGTCTGAGTCGCAAAAAAGTAGAGGAGCTTGCCGAAACTCTTCATGTGAATGGAATTTCAGTTCTTCCTTACCACGCCGGAATGGACTCAGCAGTCAGAACCGAAAATCAGGATAAATTTTTAATGGAGAAAGTACAAGTCATTGTTGCCACCATTGCTTTTGGCATGGGAATCGACAAACCTGATGTACGCTTCGTCATCCATTATGATATGCCTAAAAGTCTGGAAGGCTACTACCAGGAAACCGGCCGGGGTGGCAGAGATGGCGGTGAAGGCCAGTGTATTGCCTTCTATGCCTATAAAGATCTCGACAAATTAAGAAAATTTATGCAAGGCAAACCGGTTGCCGAGCAGGAAATAGGAAATCAATTATTATTAGAAACGCAAGCATACGCAGAATCTTCCGTTTGCAGGAGAAAACTATTACTTCATTATTTTGGTGAAGAATACAAACAGGATAACTGCGGTAGTTGTGATAACTGTATGAAACCGAAAAAAACGATCGAAGGACAGGAATTACTCATCCTGATTTTAGAAACCATTGTAGTTGTAAGAGAAAAGTTTAAAGCAGAACATATTGTTGATATCCTGAAAGGAAACAGTACTTCAGATATAACATCCTATCAGCATGATGAACTGGAAAATTTTGAAGCAGCTTCAGATGAGGATGAAAAGTTGTTACATGCCATCATCCGCCAGGCAATGATTGCCGGCTATATCACCAAAGATATTGAAAACTACGGCTTGTTGAAAATTACACCTGCCGGAAAAGCTTATTTGAAAAACCCGGCATCATTCCCGGTTGTAAAGGATAACGAGTTTGATGAAGATGATGATGAAACTGTTATCAAGTCGGCCGGAGGAACCTGTGCTGCAGATGAAGTCTTGTTCTCAATCCTGAAGGATCTGAGAAAGAAAATGTCAAAGAAATTAGAAGTTCCGCCTTTTGTAATATTCCAGGATCCATCCCTGGAAGCTATGGCTACCACTTATCCGATTACGATGGATGAACTCCAGAATATCCCGGGCGTTGGTGCAGGTAAAGCTAAAAGATACGGAGATGAATTTCTGAAAGTCATCAAAGAACATGTCAGGGAAAATGAAATTACCCGTCCGGAAGACTTACGTGTCAGGACTGTTGCTAATAAGTCAAAGCTAAAAGTTTCTATTATACAGGCAATTGACCGGAAAATCGCCCTGGATGATATTGCAGAGTCGAAAGGACTGGACATGCTTGAACTGTTAGATGAAATTGAAGCCATCGTTTATTCAGGAACAAAAATTAATATCAATTACTTCCTGAATGAAATTATGGAACCTGATCACATTGAAGAAATCTTCGAATATTTCAGCACTGCCGAAACCGACAAAATTGGTCCTGCCTTGCGAGAACTGGGAGAGGATGATTTCAGCGAGATTGAAGTGAGATTGGTAAGAATCAAATTCTTATCTGAGATAGGGAATTAACCTGCACCTCTGACCAGCTTCAAAGTTATCTATGGATGAATAACACATTATGTCCTGTAATAACAGGGATTTTATTCCAGATTCTGAGCCTTCAGACTTTTGCGGCTGAACCTGATTTTGAAACAATCATCGCGTCCCGGTTTTCAAAAATCTGGCATACTGCCCCTCAGGAGAAAGTGTATTTACATACTGACAAACCTTATTATTACAGCGCCGGAGATGATATCTGGTTCAGTGCCCACCTCGTGAATGCCTCGACTCATAAGCCTGATACACGAAGTCAGTTTGTTTATGTTGAATTAATCGACCAATCAGATTCTGTACTTACCAGGGTGAAAATTAAAAGAGATACTGCAGGAATAGCAGGTAAAATTACTATTCCTCCGGCAATGCCCCCGGGAGAGTATCTGCTGAGAGCATATACTTTTTGGATGTTGAATGGCTCGTCTGACTTCTTTTTTCACAAAAAAATATCGATCGGAAACATGATCGACGACAGAGTACGTCTAAGTACTACTTTTGGCACACCTGAAAATGGAAAAATCCCGGTTGTTATCACCCTCAAAAATACATTTTCTACTCCTCTTTCAGGCAAAAAGGTAGCAATTAAAGAAGATGACAGAAAAACCAGCCAGCACATCACAAATCAACTGGGAGAAATACATCTGCTTATTAAAAATGACAGCACTTCACGAATAAAGAACATCCTCGAAGTATCTCTCCGGGAACCAGGGCTCAATTTTAACAGGAAAATTCAGCTCCCCGACATTCATGACGATTATGACGTCCGGTTTTTCCCTGAAAGTGGCGTTTTTCTGGATAATCAACTACAGACAATCGCATTCAAGGCGATTGGAACAGATGGCCTTTCCAGAAATGTATCCGGAAAAATATACACCCGGGAAAATAAAGAGATAAGCGAATTCAGAACCATGAACAATGGCATGGGAAAAATTATTATTAAAACAATTCCGGGAGAACAATATTATGCTTCAGTTACAAATGAATCGGGGCTTGAAAAAAAAATTCTTTTACCCGAAACATCTTCTGAAGGTATTAGCCTGAAATTACGTACTGTGAACGGTAAAATATTTCTTCAGTTTATCAATCAAACCAACATTGAAACAAAGGACTTATTTCTATTGATACATGCACGGGGTATTGTTTATCACGTTTCTTCTGTGAACGGTGCCGGGATACAAATATCAGAAGAGCTCCTCCCTCCGGGAATATGCTCATTCAGTATCATCGACAAAGCCGGAAATACCTGGTGCGAAAGACTCTGTTTTGTTAGAAACGCCAACTTTCCAACCGTTACTATGCAAAGCAATAAAAATAAATACGGCCAACGGGATCCGGTAGAACTGGCATTTAGAGTCGTTTCCAACGATAGTCTTCCTGCCAGAGGAAGTTATTCTGTAAGCGTTACCGACAGTCATCTGGTTGATCAGGACAGCATAAACAACAACATCTTGAGTTATTTCTTACTGAGTTCAGATTTAAAAGGCTATATTGAAAAACCTCAGCAATATTTTGCAGACAACTCCAGACTTACACAAGAAAACACAGATCTACTGATGCTTACACAAGGATGGAGAAGATTTAATACCAATGATGTGGTTAAAGGTGTTTTGCCAAAAACAGATTATTATCTGGAAATCGGACAAACTGTTTCCGGAAAAGTAATTAATCTTTTCAATAAACCGGTAAAAAATGCTGAAGTGATATTTTTCAGTAACTACAAAAATCAGATTACTACCGGTAAAACAGACACAACCGGACAATTTATCATTGATGGCATTGATTTTCCCGACAGTACCCATATTTTCCTGAAAGCAAAATCCAACAGTAAAATAGTAGATGTTGAACTAATCCCGAATGAAGATATCTTTCCAACTTCAAGAACAAACTTTCCTTTTACCCCAGATAAATTAGTTGCTGAACAGGAAGATTATCTGCATTTGTCTAAAGAAAGATATTATAATGAAGGAGGAATGATGGTCATCAACCTGGACGAATTTACCGTTGAAGGAGAAACAAGGAAACCCGATAATGCTTTATATTACTCGGGCTCAGCCGACAATTCTCTGGACTCCGAAAATTTAAAATCATTCGGCAATCAAACGGTACTCGATATTATTAGGACATTTCCCGGAGTCTTAGTGTCAGGAGATAGAGTATCAATCAGGGGAGCAACTGGTAATCCTCTTTTTTTGATTGATGGAGTTGTGACAGAAGAATTAGAGGATGTCCAATTTCTGAATGCTTTTGATATTGAAGAAATATCGTTATTTAAAAGTGCCTCTGCATCCTTATTCGGATTAAGAGGTGGTAACGGAGTAATTGCCATTACACTTAAAAAAGGAGTACAACAACAAAATGAAATACCTTCGAGTCTTGCACATTACACTCCTCTGGGATACCAAAAACCTGCCGAATTTTATGTGCCTAAATACGAAGTTGACAGCATTCGCAGTCAGTCAAAACCGGATTTACGTACCACCATTTACTGGAACCCGGATGCAAAAACCGATGAGGAGGGAAATATCCGGCTGAAGTTTTATACTGCAGATAAAGCAAATAATTATCGCGTGAAGCTTGAAGGGGTCAGCAATAATGGGGAAATATGCAACTATGAAGGAATAATTAAACGGGAGTAAGAAATTCCTTAAACTGTTCTCATTACTTTCAACTGTTTTTACGGATTTTTTGCCGCGCTTTCTGTTCTGTGGGAGAGGCAGATTTCTCCTGAAGGTCCTTTTCTTTCACCGATAAAGTATCTGGTTTTGTACCCTTCGGAGGAAGAGAGTCTAACTGAAGGCGCAAGCTATCCTGAAACGCCGGCACATATCGACGGAACAGAACAACGCTGTCAATATTAATCCGGTACGTATCAGGACCATTCGGATTTGTATAAAATACCCCTGATAAAGAATCAATTTTAAAATTCCGGGCGGCCTTACATCTAAACTTATACCGCCTCAATACACTATCATTAAGTACCTCATGCCACAGACTATCTACTTGCCCATTAGCATAATGAATTCTAAACACCGAATAGCCTGCATCCAATGAATCGTGAGGGAAAGCCCTCATCCTAAAAGAAAAACTGTAAATATCCTTTGTAAGAAGCTCTGTGTTTTTGATGCTAAAATACAAATTATGTCGTGTTGAATCTTTCGGGAAGGAAAAAGTTGTATCCAGGTTCCAAATATTGGCCTGTTCCGGTTTAAGTCTGATTGAATCGGGTAAAACCGGAAAATACTTTCCATCCGCAACATCCAGGTCAAGTTTTTCAAGGTCTTTGTTTACATCGGTATAAATTCTCTCAAACATCTTGGGGTTTTTGGTATAATAGGCCAACGAAGAATCAAATTCAGCCTTGGTGATGCCATGCTTCAGGAAGAGAGCGTTGTAATAATAAGCCTTTTCACGTTCATCAATCGTTCCGTTCGACGAAAAAACGCCTTCGAGCAAATGCAGATCCGTCAGGAAAGACCTCATTTCCCTGCGGCTCATGACTTCATCAGGCCGGTTACTGCAGGCAAACTGAAATAATAAAATGCAGAACAGCAGGCAATTCGTCCCTTTTTTAAGCATTATCTTCTGTTTTTTTCTTTGATTTTTTGAAATCTAAGTGTTCATTCAGCTCTTTCCTGTAAAAAATCAGGATAATTGCCGCAGCAATGCTGATGGCAGAGTCAGCAATGTTAAAAACCGGGCTAAAAAAGATCGTTTCTCCGATGCTGTTTTTAATGATCGGAAAATAAAGCATATCAACTACCTTTCCATGAAAAAGAGGAGCATATCCTCCCCCTTGTGGTAAAAAAGTGGCCAGATTTCCGTAACTATCACTAAACAATACTCCGTACAACACAGAATCGACGATATTTCCGGCAGCACCTGCAAGCAACAATGCTACAACCAGAATAAAACCCTGACGCGCCTGTTTTTTTACTAAATAATGAATGAAATAAGCCAAACCGCCCACCGCAATAATCCTGAATATCGTGAGAAACAGCTTGCCTATTATTTCCATTCCGAAGGCCATACCATTATTTTCGATAAAATAAATGCGAAACCAATCGAAAACATAAACTGATTCTCCTATTACAAAATTTAATTTGATATAGATTTTGCTGACCTGATCGATGAGCAGGACTATGAAAATCAACAGGATAGATTTTTTTGTAACTGACATGCTTGCATTTTAAACAACAAATCGGCAAAAAGTCACTTTCCCGAGCCTTTTGCCGAAATGCTTATTTTATCATATTAATTTATTTCTTCTGTGTTTTAGCTTCAATACTCAGGGTTGCATGCGGAACCGCCCGCAAACGTTCTTTAGGAATCAACTTCCCGGTTTCGCGACAAATACCATAAGTCTTGTTTTCAATGCGAATCAACGCAGCCTGCAAGTGCTGAATAAATTTCATCTGACGTTGAGCCAAACGACCCGATTCTTCTTTCGAAAGCGTAGCAGCACCCTCTTCCAACACCTTGAATGTCGGGGAAGTATCCATCACGTCATTTCCGTCAAGATTGGTCAGACCATTCTTCAACATCTCATAATCCTTGTGTGCCTTTTCGAGTTTCTCGATGATAATCTGACGAAACTCCTCCAATTCGGCGTCGGAGTATCTTGTTCTCTCTTCCATAACCACTACTTTTAATATTAACGAAAATGTTTCCCGAGTGCTATAAAAATTTTTGCGAATATACGACTTTTGTTTCAGTTGGACAACATATTTAGTTAACCCGGTAATAATTTCTTTTTGCTATTTTCAATACACGGATTCTGCCACTCTTTTAACACTTTGCGTAGCCATCATACTGTAAAAATGAATACTTGGCACGCCATGAGCAATCAAATCCCGGGCTTGCTGAATACACCACTCCACTCCTACCTCAACAGCATCAGCATCGGATTTACATTTGCGCAATTCAGACGCAAATGCTTCGGGAATATCCGTGTGGAAAATCTTTGGTAAAACAGTCATCTGATTTTGCAGGGTAATCGGCTTGATTCCGGGAATGATAGGCACATGAATGCCGTTTTCCCTGCATTTGGCAACAAAATCAAAGTACTTTTGGTTGTCAAAAAACATTTGAGTAACCAGGTATTCAGCCCCGGCTTCCACTTTTTGTCTGGCATATTGCAAATCTGATTCCAGATTGGGTGCTTCTTCATGCTTTTCCGGGTAACAAGCCATACCATAAGAAAACGGTGTAATTTTCGACTTCATCTGAGAGCCATCTAAAAAGATCCCCTTGTTGAACTGATTGACCTGTTGCTGTAGCTCTGTCGCGTAGCGGTGCCCGGTAGAACTAAACTCCTTTTCGTGTTTCCCTTTATCTCCTCTCAGTAACAAAAGATCGGTTATCCCCAAAAACTGCAAATCAATCAGGGCGTATTCGGTTTCTTCTTTCGTAAAACCACTGCAAATAATATGCGGGACCACCGGAATCTTATATTTATTCTGAATTGCCGCTGCAATGGCCACCGTCCCTGGACGACGTCTTTCTGCTACCCGTTCGAATAATCCATCTGATTTCTCTCTGAAGACGAGTTCACTTCTGTGGGTAGTAATGTTGATATACTTTGGATCAAATTCCCGCAATGTATCAATAGTCCGATACACTGTTTCGATACCATTTCCTTTCAAAGGCGGCAACAACTCAAAAGAAAAAGCTGTTTTTCCTCCTGCTGATTGTATTTTTTTTATCACACTCATGAAGATTTGAATCTTAAAGTGTGCAAAAATACGAAATATAATTCTAATTCAGATTAAGAAGATGTAAAAGTCATTTTTTGAAAATATTTACATGTAAATTCTCAAATATTAAATGTTTCCGGAAACGTTCATTTATTTAATGTTAAAAAAATTCATTTATATAAAAACCAGATGAACAATCTTTCTCTTTTCTTTACAGTTTTCATAGCTGGAATAACACTTGTAGTAGCAGGTTTGGGAATGGCAATACTTTTATCACCCAAGTCGTTCAATTTACAAAAGGGTGAACCTTATGAATGTGGTATTCCCACTCACGGCACTTCCTGGATGCAATTTAAAGCCGGATATTATTTATACGCAATTCTTTATCTGATGTTCGATGTGGAAGCTATTTTTCTTTTCCCCTGGGCTACCATAGTTCGTGATTTAGGTTTTGCCGGTTTGACGAGCATTTTGTTCTTTTTAATCATTTTAGCATTAGGGCTGGCTTATGCCTGGAGGAAAGGAGTATTACAGTGGAAATAAAAAAAATGCGCATAAAAGGTATTCCTACAGAAGAGTTCAATGACAATGAATACCTCGAAAAGTATATTGAGGAATTAAACGCCAACGGTGTAAATGTAGTTTTATCTACGGTTGACGATATGATAAACTGGGGACGTTCCAACTCTTTGTGGCCACTGATATTTGCTACAAGTTGTTGTGGTATAGAATTTATGTCGGCCGCAGCAGCACACCATGACATAGCAAGGTTTGGCATGGAAGTAACCCGTAACAGTCCGCGACAGGCCGACTTGATGGTGGTAGCAGGAACTATTGTGCACAAAATGGCTCCTTTGCTCAAACGGGTGTATGACCAGATGGCTGAACCTAAATACGTGCTTGCCATGGGCGGATGTGCCATTTCAGGTGGTCCGTTCGTCGGCTCGTACCACGTAGTGAACGGAGTGGATGAAATTTTTCCTGTTGATGTGTACGTACCCGGTTGTCCACCCCGCCCCGAAGCCTTGTTCTACGGACTGATGCAATTACAACGAAAAATTAAAGCCGAACATTTTCTACAAGGCAGAAAATCAAAAAAAACAAGCCGGTAATCCGCAACTAAAGTTATGGAGCAAATACAAGCACAAATTAAAAATCAATTTCCCGACATAGACACAGAAGAAGGAGAGATATTAAAAATCAAAGTTTCTCCAAAAGAACTTCGATCTATTATTGATTTCCTGTATCATTACAAAAACCTTCCGTTCAATTTTTTGAAATACATGATTGGTACAGATGAAGGTGAAACACTACGGGTATCTTACATCCTGTCATCTTCAGTAAACCCGGCTGTCAACATTATGGTTATCACAGGCACAGACAATCGGGAAAATCCTTTATTATATACAGTTACTGATTTTTACAACACTGCTCAATTCAACGAGAGGGAAATATATGCGCTGCTTGGGATTCGTTTTATCAACAATCCCGATATGCGGAAATTTTTTCTGAATCAGGACTGGGTGGGCTATCCTCTTCGGAAAGATTACGATCCAAATCCGGCTCTGAATCCGGTTTCGGTTGAAAGTCGCGAGATTAACGACAACTCTTTTGTAATCAGAGAATTGCCCGATGGCAGTATTAGTGAAGAAGTTACTAAAATATTTGATGACGATGATTACATTATCAACATTGGTCCGCAACACCCTTCTACACATGGTGTGATGCACTTTCGCACAGCCCTGGATGGTGAAGTGGTAAAAAAAATAGATATCCATAGCGGATATATTCACAGGGGTATTGAAAAACTGAGTGAAAACCTGATGTATCCGCAAATTTTACATTTCACCGACAGACTCGACTATCTTTCAGCCAATATCAATCGCCACGCCTTGTGTATGTGTGTGGAAAAAGCCACAGGAATAGAAGTCCCCGAAAGAGCGCAATACATCCGAACCATCATGGATGAGTTAAACAGGATAGACTCTCATTTACTTGCCTGGTCGGCACATACCAACGACCTGGGCGCCACAACTGCTTTTATTTATGGCATGCGTGAACGTGAAATCATCCTCGATATTTTTGAGAAAATTTGTGGCGGTCGACTGATTATCAACCAAAATGTGATTGGTGGTGTGATGTTCGATATATATCCGGAATTTCAAAAAGATGTAAAAAACTTTATCCCATACATGCGTTCGAGACTCAAAGAGTATGATAGGTTCTTTTCACACAATGTTATTGCATTAGGACGTATGAAAAACGTAGGGATACTGAATATTAAAGATGCAATAAGTCATGCTGTAACTGGTCCTTCAGGTCGTGCTTCTGGATGGTCATGCGATGTACGCAAATACAATCCTTATGCACTTTACGACAAAGTGGAGTTTCGCGAAATCATTCGTACTGAAGGCGACTCATACGCACGTTATATGAATCGACTCGACGAAATAGAAGAGTCACTGCATATTATAGAACAATTGATAGACAATATTCCTGACGGAGAATTCTGTGCTAAAACAAAAGCAATAATCAGACTACCGGAAGGTGAATATTACCAAAATGTAGAGGCTGGGAAAGGTTTATTTGGCGTATATATCGAAAGCCGCGGTGACAAAACACCATACCGGTTGAAGTTCCGTTCACCTTCAATGTCATTGGTAGCTGTTATGCCGTTGATATGCAAGGGTGAGAAAATCTCCGACTTTATTGGTATCGGCGGCTCTATGGATTATGTAATTCCGGATATCGACAGATGATGTCAATCTTGAATTCCTCATACTCCAATCAATATTTAATGCTTCATTTCAACATAGTTTTTTTATGTTATTAAATTATAGTCAACCATTAGAGCTTAACAAGTTAACAAGTCGCATTGATGCAGCTTTGCATGCGGCATTACCCGATTATTGGGCCGTAACCATTGAGTTGGTTCTGGTGGGAATCCTCATCATTGCAACCTACGCGTTGTTGGCTGTCGTTTTAATTTATGTAGAACGAAAAATAACTGCCTTCTTTCAGGCACGTATCGGTCCGAACCGCGTTGGGAAATACGGGATTTTCCAGACAGTAGCAGACGTAACGAAAATTCTGATTAAAGAAATTATTCACATCAATCGGATCGATAAATTTCTTTTCTATACAGCTCCGTTTTTTATCATCGTGGCTTCGATTCTGACATTCGGAGCTATTCCCTTCGGACAGGGACTTCAGGCGGTAGATTTCAATATAGGGGTATTGTATGTAATCTCCGTGTCTTCATTAGGCATTATCGGGGTACTGTTGGCCGGCTGGTCGAGCAATAATAAATACTCGATGATCGGCGCCATGCGTAGTGGGGCGCAATTTGTAAGCTATGAACTATCGGCCGGTATCGCGCTCATGACCATAGTGGTACTTTCCGGCACCATGCAACTTAGTACCATGGTCGAAAGTCAGCGATATTGCTGGAATATTTTCAACGGGCATATATCTGCGCTGGTAGCATTTGTTATTTATCTGATTTCCGGTCATGCTGAAACCAACCGTGGACCTTTCGACCTTCCTGAAGCTGAATCCGAACTTACTGCAGGTTATCACACCGAGTATTCCGGTTTGCAATTCGGATTTTTCTACCTGGCCGAATACCTGAATATGTTCATTATCGCATCGATTGGCGCCACTGTATTTTTAGGAGGTTGGATGCCATTGCAAATAGCCGGTTGGGAAAGCTTTAATCAATTGATGTGGTTTATCCCATCGTATTTATGGTTTTTCGGAAAAGTAGCGTTATTAATTTTTTTCAGTTTATGGGTGCGCTGGTCATTCCCCCGACTCCGTATCGATCAGCTCCTCAACCTGGAATGGAAATACCTGCTTCCTATTAATTTGGTTAATTTATTGGTCATGGTTATTCTTGTATTAACCGGTCTTACACTTACCGATATTTTTTATTAATAAGAAAATGAGAAGCTTTTCAGAATATTTAAATGATTTGTTTTCAGGAATAAGATCGTTGCTCACCGGACTTTCAATTACCTGGAAAGAACTTTGGACTAAAAAAGTAACCCGTCAGTATCCTGAAAACAGAGGTACACTCGTCATATCGGAACGTTTCAGAGCGGAACTCAAAATGCCGCATGATGAAAATAATGAACATGCCTGCACTGCCTGTGGTATCTGTCAGATGAACTGCCCGAATGGCACTATAAATGTCATTTCGCGCACAACAGAAACTGCCGACGGTAAGAAAAAGAAAGAACTTGACAGGTATGTATATAACCTGGGTACCTGTACTTTTTGTAATCTCTGCGTCATTACTTGTCCTTCTGATGCCATTGTGTTTTCAAATAATTTTGAAAACGCGACTTTCACACGGGATAAGCTGGTAAAACAACTAAACATGGAAGGTTCAAAAATGAGGGAAAAGAAGCCAATAAAAAAAGTTGAAAATGAGGCCGAAAAAGGTATTCAAACTGCATAAAACAATTTATGTCATCCACGGAGAATAATATCTAAATTATGATGATAAAAGAAATTATATTTTACATACTTGCGCTGGTAATTACAGTTTTTTCAATTATGGCTGTCAACTCAAGGCGCCTGATACGTTCGGCAACTTATCTTTTATTCGTGTTGCTTGCTACGGCAGGACTGTATCTTTTACTCGATTATCACTATCTTTTTGCCGTACAGGTTGCGGTTTATGCCGGTGGTATCATGGTTCTTTTTATTTTTGCTATTTTGCTAACGCAAAAACCAGGCAAGAACATCAGACCCGAACCTTTACTTCAGCGCGTTATGGCTATCTTGCTTTCAAGTGCAGGGTTAATTTTTTGCGGCATCATCATCTATCAAAGTGTCAATAGGGTATATCACTACGTTGAAAAAGTGGAGATCCCTGTAAAAGAAATTGGATCCACGCTGATGGGTACGGGTAAATATGAATATATACTACCCTTTGAGGCAATCAGTATCATGTTACTCGCATGTATCGTGGGAGCAATCATGATAGCTCGTAAACGATGATTAAATGATAGAAAACGTACTTAACAACATAATTCCAAAATAATGGGAGCAATTTTTGACAATTTCGGTTCAGGCGTCATTCCGTTGGAAGGTTATATTTTTATAAGCCTTATCATGTTTTTTACAGGTATTTATGGATTTCTTTCCCGTAAAAGCCTGTTGATGATTCTCATCTCAATTGAGATGATTTTAAATTCAGCTGATATAAACTTTGCAGCTTTCAATCGCTATTTGTATCCCGACCAAATGGAAGGTTTCTTTTTTGCCCTGTTCACCATTGCTATTTCTGCCTGCGAAACGGCTGTGGCTATTGCTATTGTAATCAACATCTACCGAAATCTGAATAATGTGGAAGTGGATAGTTTACAAGAATTGCAAGAACCGGAATCAACTGAAACAAAAACGGAGATCTAAATAACATACAACTGTCGAAAGATAAAACAGGATGGAATATACATTATATATATTGATTTTGCCCTTGCTGAGTTTTATTGTACTCGGACTAATGGACACAAAATGGAAACCCCGGGTAGCCGGAACGATTGGTACAGCTGTGTTAACCATAGTAACTGCTCTTTCTTATTACACAGCCTGGGAGTATTTTTCAACAGCCAACCTGAATGGTACATATCAAAAGATTATCGCTTTCAACACAGTCTGGGTACAATTCAATGAATACCTGCACATTGACATGGGTATTTTGCTGGATCCCATTTCTGTCATGATGTTGGTGGTGATTTCAACGGTTTCACTAATGGTTCACATCTACAGTTTGGCTTATATGAAAGGTGAACGCGGCTTCGAACGTTATTATGCGTTTTTATCGCTGTTCAGCTTTGCAATGCTCGGACTTGTAGTTTCTACTAATATTTTTCAGATGTATATATTTGGGGAAATGGTCGGCCTTTCGTCTTATCTGCTTATCGGATTTTACTACACCAAACCCGAAGCAGTGGCTGCATCGAAAAAGGCATTTATCGTGACCCGATTTGCAGATTTAGGTTTTCTGATTGGCATTTTAATCCTTTCTTATTATACTAAAACATTTGATTTCGGCATATTGACTTCCTGTGATGCCAACGTGTTTGCTTCGTTTTCAGGCGTGACATTTATGGGTGCTTCGGCTCTAAGTTGGGCGATGGCGCTTATCTTCATCGGAGGAGCAGGAAAATCGGCTATGTTCCCGCTACACATTTGGTTGCCTGATGCCATGGAAGGGCCTACACCTGTCTCGGCTTTAATACATGCCGCTACCATGGTAGTTGCAGGTGTTTTTTTAGTTGCCCGCCTGTTTCCTATTTATATCACATTCACACCTGAAGTATTACATGGTATTGCTTACGTGGGTGCATTCACCTCTTTGTTTGCAGCTGTCATTGCAATTGTACAAACAGATATTAAACGTGTGCTGGCTTTCTCAACGATTTCGCAAATCGGATTTATGATGGTAGCCCTGGGTGTTTCAGGGTATGGCGGACAAGCTGGTACGGGATATATGGCATCCATGTTCCATCTGTTTACACATGCCATGTTTAAAGCATTGCTTTTCCTGGGCGCCGGTTCTATTATCCATGCTGTACACAGTAATGAAATGACGCAAATGGGAAGCTTGAAGAAATTTTTACCGGTTACGCGCTGGACTTTCCTCATAGCCTGTCTGGCCATAGCAGGAATTCCACCTTTTTCTGGATTCTTCAGTAAAGATGAAATCCTTGCAGCCACTATGCACTTTAGCCCGGGACTGGGAGTGATGATGACGTTTACGGCCGGAGTTACCGCTTTTTATATGTTCCGCTTGTATTACCGCATTTTCCACGGAAAAGCATATCAAACCACAAACGGACATACACCTCACGAATCACCTGTTGCTATGACTTTGCCTTTGGTGTTTTTAGCTGTGGTAACTATTTTCGCAGGATTTATCCCTTTCGGAAAGTTTGTGTCAAGTGATGGCGCTTTTTATCACATCCACATCGACCCTACCATTGCGACTATAAGTGTTGTTGTGGCATTGGCAGGCATCGGACTGGCCACCTGGTTGTATCGCAGGGAAAATGATGTTCCTTCTGTTGTTGCCCGTAAATTCAGTAAAATATACCGGGCAGCTTATCATCGTTTTTATATTGATGAGTTGTATTTGTTTATTACGAAAAAAATAATCTTTAAACGAATATCCACTCCTGTTGCATGGTTCGACCGGCATATTATTGATGGTACTATGAACGGATTAGCTTCTGTAACCCAATGGACTTCTTTAAAAACTAAAGGATTCCAAAGTGGAAAAGTACAGCATTATGCTTACGTTATTTTACTCGGAACACTGATTATTGCAGCAATTGTCATTTTTATTTAAACACAGTACGCATAAAATATTGAACTTATGAATTTCTTGTCAATATTCGTTATTATCCCTTTGCTGACGCTGTTTGCGCTATATTTCGCCCGCAACAGGAAGCAAATCAATCTGATAGCGGCAACAGGAGCCACGCTTTTATTAATTCTTTCGGGGGTACTTACTTACCTGTATTTGAATGAAAGAGCTATGGGTAACGACAGCCTGATGCTTTTCAGAGCTGACATGTTGTGGTATGCTCCTTTTAATATATACTATTCGGTAGGTGTTGATGGAGTTTCTGTAGCCATGCTCATTCTGACTTCCATAATCATGTTTACCGGCGTTTTCGCATCCTGGCGTATCGACCCGCTTCCAAAAGAATTTTTCTTGTGGTTCTTCCTTTTATCTTCCGGAGTTTATGGCTTTTTTATCACCATAGATTTGTTCAGCATGTTCATGTTCTATGAAATTGCACTGATACCCATGTATTTGCTTATAGGTATTTGGGGAACGGGACGAAAAGAGTATTCAGCAATGAAACTAACCCTGATGTTGATGGGAGGGTCAGCCTTGTTGCTCTTAAGCATACTTGGGATATATTATTTCTCGGGAGGCGACACCATGAATCTGCTTGAAATAGCACAAAGGCATATCCCGATTGAAGCACAACGCTATCTTTTTCCTTTGACATTTATGGGATTCGGAGTGCTGGGCGCGTTATTCCCATTTCATACCTGGTCGCCCGATGGACATGCCTCTGCACCGACTGCCGTATCGATGCTTCATGCAGGCGTATTGATGAAATTAGGCGGTTATGGCGCGTTTCGGGTAGCCATCTATCTGATGCCTGAAGCTGCACATGAACAGGCATGGATATTTTTGATACTTACAGGAATAAGCGTGATTTATGGAGCATTTTCTGCTGTTGTACAAACCGACTTGAAATATATAAACGCTTATTCTTCAGTGAGCCACTGCGGTTTGGTGCTTTTCGCTATCCTGATGTTAAATGAAACTGCCATGACAGGTGCTGTTATGCAAATGTTGTCACATGGATTGATGACAGCTTTGTTTTTTGCTCTCATCGGGATGATCTATGGAAGAACACATACACGACTGATTACAGAAATGGGTGGATTGATGAAAATAATTCCTTTTCTGGGGGTGAGTTATGTAATTGCCGGGTTGGCTTCGCTTGGATTGCCCGGGTTGAGCGGTTTTGTAGCCGAAATGACAATTTTTGTCGGTGCATTCCAGGAAAGTGGTACCTTACAACGGATTCTAACGATCGTAGCTGTTACTTCCATTGTGATAACAGCAGTTTATATCCTGCGTGTAGTTGGAAAAATCCTGTTTGGGAAAGTACAAAATCCGCAACACGAAACGTTGAGTGATGCTACCTGGTGGGAACGCACCTCGGTTGTAACACTGATTATTGCTATTGTTGCTCTTGGGTCGCTGCCTTTGTGGATTTCGGACATGATACAAAACAGCATCATGCCTATTGTAGGCAAGTTAATGGCTGCTTTATAAGTTTTTACGAACAAGTTTTTATTTCAGAATATGAATTATTCAGTTTTTTTACAATTGCACGATGAACTGTCACTATTGGTGGTGATGGTAATCCTTTTGACTTTCGACATAAGTGTTTCAATCAGGAGAGGGCGATATATTCAACCTTTAGCTATTGTCCTACTCACAATACATACGCTGCTGAATGCTTTTCCACGTGATGCTTTCGAAGTGGCAGGCGGCATGTATCAGTATTTTCCCATGCACACTTATGTAAAAACCATCCTGAACATCGGAACGATTATCGTGTTTTTGCAAGCCAACAAATGGCTGAATAATAAGGACAGTATGATTCGGCGGGGAGAATTTTATTTCATCACACTGAGTACATTGTTTGGACTCTATATCATGTTATCAGCAGGTCATTTTCTATTGTTCTTTATAGGCATTGAAATGGCTTCTATACCTATGGCCACCTTAGTTGCATTCAACAAATATCAGCATAAATCGGCCGAAGCAGGAGCTAAATTCATTCTTTCTACTGTATTTGCTTCGGGCATTTCGCTATATGGTATTTCCATGATTTACGGAACAACAGGCACCCTGTATTTCGATGATTTATTACCGTTAATCGTCGGAGGTCCGATGCAAATTATGTCTTTTGTGTTTTTTGCTGTAGGTTTGTTTTTCAAAATATCATTGGTGCCTTTCCATTTATGGACACCCGATGTTTACGAAGGCGCACCAACACCTGTAACTGCTTACCTTTCGGTAGTATCAAAAGGTGCAGCAGCATTCGTATTATTCACCCTTTTTACGAGGGTTTTCGGAAATCTGATTGATGAGTGGCAATCTATTCTGTACGGCTTGATTATAATCAGTATTACTCTTGCCAATGTTTTTGCAATACGTCAGCAAAACATCAAACGCTTCATGGCGTTTTCATCGATTTCACAAGCGGGTTATCTGATGCTGGGAGTAATTAGTGCGAGTACTACCGGTATGAGCTCGCTGGTTTATTATGTTTTGGTATATCTATTTTCTAATTTGGCCATATTCGGAGTTATTACAATCATCGAAAACAACACGGGCAAAGTAGCAATCAAAGACTATAACGGATTATATCAAACCAATCCAAAATTAAGTGCAATCATGATGTTTGCCTTATTTTCACTTGCAGGTATCCCTCCTTTTGCCGGTTTTTTCAGTAAGTTCTTCATTTTTGCGGCTGCAGCTGAACAAGGTTTTTACGTGTTGGTATTCATCGCGCTGCTGAACACGATTATCTCCCTGTATTATTATTTGCTGATTGTGAAGGCCATGTTCTTGCGTAAATCAGACGAACCCATCGAACGAATTACAAGTGATATTCCCGCACGCATCAGCTTAGTGATTTGCTTATTGGCCATTGTTTTCGCAGGGTTATTAAGCGCTGTTTATCAACAAATAGCCGCTTACAGTTTCATATAAAAAACAACAAAATTTATTTACACTATTTTTATGGGAATCAGTATCGGGTATTGGATTGGTTTTTTTGTGTTTGTAGTCGTAATGCTTCTACTCGACTTATTGATTTTTCATAAAAAGGATGAAATTATCAAGGTAAAATCAGCTTTATGCTGGAGTGCCTTTTGGATAGGATTGGCATTGGCTTTCAATGTTGTAATCTATTTAGTTAGCAACCAAATGTGGGGAAAAGAAATTGCTTCACAAAAAGCCATGGAGTTTTTTACAGCATACATAATTGAAAAGTCGCTCAGTATCGACAATCTTTTCGTGTTCGTAATAATCTTCAGCTTCTTTACAATTGAAGAAAAATATCAACATAGAATTTTGTTCTGGGGGATAATTGGAGCTATCGTTATGCGTGCCATTTTTATTTTTGCCGGCGTAGCACTGATTGAAAAATTCACATGGGTAATGTATGTGTTCGGTGCATTTTTGGTTTATACCGGAATTCACATGTTATTTAAAAAAGAGGACGAAAAAGATTTCGACCCCAATAAAAATATCGTCATACGAATCTTCCGGAAAATTATGCCTGTAAGCAATGATACGACTGAAACAAGCTTCTTCGTACGCAAGAACAACATACTATACGCAACCCGGTTTTTTATCGTGTTACTCATGATTGAAGCCTCAGATCTTATTTTTGCAATTGACTCCATACCGGCTGTTCTTTCTATCTCAAAAGATCCTTTTATCGTGTACACATCCAATATCTTCGCTATACTGGGATTGCGATCATTGTATTTTGCCCTAAACGGCGTAATGCAATATTTTCATTATCTAAAATATGCGCTTGCATTTATTCTCTCATTTATTGGTATCAAAATGTGTATAAATGAATATTCCAGTGAATTTGGTTATGCATTTCATATCAGTACAACTACTTCACTTGGAGTAATTGCAGTTACACTGGCAATGTCAATTATTGCATCAATTATAGTTAGTAGAAAAAACAATATTTAACACCCCAGTTTTCCAAATAAACGTCATAGGAATAATTAAATAGTATTATCTTTGCGTGCAAAAATCAGGTTCTATTTAGAATTCGTCGTTCAAGGATACTACATGATCTGAATTGAATTTCCTACATCAACAAGCATAACAAAACAACAGACATACTCAAATGAAGATTAATACTATTTTCAACGTTTTCACCCCAAAAGACGTAAAATTTTTTCCTATGCTTGATGAAATGGCTGATGTGTTAGTTGAAGGCGCCAACCAGTTAGAACTTATTTTTTCATCTTCAAAAGATCAAATTAAAGACTGTTGTCATCGGATAAAGGACGAGGAAGTTAAAGGAGATAAAATTACCGGACGTATTTCCCGTGCATTGAATGACACATTTATTACCCCTTTTGACAGGGAAGATATTCATGCTTTATCAGATAGAATGGATGATGTTATAGATACAATAAACCGTTCTGCACAAAAGATAATGTTATACGAACCGAATATATTGCCCAAATATATGGAACGCATGGCAGTTATTATAAAACAAAGTACCCATGAAATAAGACAAGCGATTAATGAGTTACCAAATCTAAGAAAGAATGATAAAAACATAAGACAATACTGCAAACAAATAAAAACATGGGAAAGAGAAGCTGATGTTATATACGATGAAGGAATTATCCGCATTTTCCATGAGAAAATGAACACAGTTGAGTTGATAAAGATGAAAGAGATCTTATTCGAACTTGAAATGTCGGTCAATAAAATAAATCAAACTGGCAAATTTTTAAAAACAATCGTTGTCAAATACGCATAGTAAGATAAAGATTTTATGACTTTGTTGATCTTCATTATTGTTTTGGCAATCATTTTCGATTTTATTAACGGATTTCATGATGCCGCTAATTCCATCGCGACGATTGTTTCCACTCGCGTTTTGAAACCTTTTCAAGCTGTTTTGTGGGCTGCGAGTTTTAACTTTCTCGCCTTTTTCATTGCAAAATATGTGATTGGCGAATTTGGCATTGCAAATACAGTTGCAAAAGTTGTATTACATGACTACATTACTTTGCCCATTATTTTATCGGGAATTATTGCTGCCATTTCATGGAATTTACTTACTTGGTGGTTCGGTATTCCTTCATCATCATCGCACACGCTGATTGGCGGATTTGCCGGAGCGGCAATTTGTGCTGTCGGGTTTAAGTCAATTCATACTGTAACTATTATTAAGATAACTTCTTTTATTGTGCTTGCGCCCCTTATCGGGATGATTATTTCGTCCCTTATAACAATTGGCATTATGTGGACGTTTCGTAAAGTAAACGCACGAAAAGCAGAAACTATGTTTAAAAAATTACAGTTGGTTTCGTCAGGCCTTTTTAGCTTAGGACACGGCTTAAATGACTCCCAAAAAGTGATGGGTATCATTGCAACAGCAATGATTGCTGTTGGACAAATTGATTCGGTAAATGATGTTCCTAATTGGGTACCTTTGTCCTGTTTTTCTGCCATAAGCATAGGAACAATGATAGGAGGATGGAAAATAGTAAAAACCATGGGTACGAAAATAACGAAAGTAAACGCACTCGAAGGCGTATGTGCTGAAACTGCAGGAGCTCTGACTCTTTTCCTTACTGAAATTTTGAAAATCCCTGTAAGCACCACACACACTATTACAGGCGCTATAATGGGAGTTGGAGCAGTAAAAAGACTGTCGGCTGTGCGTTGGAAAGTAACTATCAATCTGTTGTGGGCTTGGATCCTTACCATTCCTATAAGTGCGTTGTTAGCCGGGCTGATTTATTATCTTTTTAAAATTATATTCTTATAATGTGGTAAAAAGATTTTGGAGTTGCTATATTTGCTAAGACACAAAGTTTGCAGGTCCAACGTTCTATATAACAAACAGCGACAACAGAAAATAACAAACGAACTGCTCGATATAGTTAGTGGCTCGCAAACTTCAACATGAAAAACGCTGTTTTAATCCTACTATTTTCTATAAATTAAATTCATCGATTAATAAATCTTTTCAAAAAATTTGCCCAATTAAAATAATTCGATTTATTTTGCGTTTCATTAATAGATCTATTAAATTACCTTATTAATGGCAGAAGAAAAATTAAATCAACCCACAGAACAAGCCATTCTTGAAGCGGCAGAAAAGCTGTTTCTGGAAAAAGGATTTGAAGCTACATCCACGACTCAGATTGCCAAAGAAGTTGGTTGTAACCAGGCACTCATTCATTATTATTTCCGTACAAAGGATAATCTCTTCAATACAATCTTCGAGCAAAAGTTCAGATACTTCTTTCAACAGTTATTTAATATCGAAGGTGCTAAGTCAATGGGATTCGAGGATAAAATCCGTCATTTAATCACATCTCACTTTTCTCTCCTGGAAAACAATCCTCAGATTCCGCTTTTAATAATCAGGGAGTTATCTCGAAGGCCCGAGCAAGTAGCTCTGTTGCGGGAAAAATTACGGGAATTACCTGAAACGCTTTTTGCAGCACTGAACGATGACCTTCAGACAGAAATAAAAGCCGGCAGAGTTCGCCCGGTCAGTTTGATCGACATCATGATACCTGCTATTTCAATGAATGTGGCTTTGTTCGTGATGATGCCTGTGGTCGAACAGGTTATGCAAATGAACGAGGAACAGAAGAAAAATCTGATTGATCACAGGAGAAACTCGAATGTTGATTTCATTTTACATAGTATCCGTTCATGAACACGTAAGATACAGGTTTTGTGGTTAGTGGTTAAGTTAATTAGTTTAAGGGTTTAAGGGTTTAAATGCTAATTTCATTTTAAAATATGAGAAGAAAAGTTTTGATAGGAAGTATTTTCCTTATACTCTGTTTTACACAATTGAGCGGTATTACCCTCGATAGTTGCAGAATCAGGGCAAGAAATAATTATCCATTGGTTAAACAGTATGGATTGATTGAGAAAACACGTGACTACAATCTGTCAACTGTATCTAAAGCCTGGTTACCACAGGTAAATCTAGGCATTAAAGCAACTTATCAGTCGGATGTAACGGAAATTCCGGCGTCACTCGGCAATGCCATTTCTGCTGTTACCAAACAACCTTTTAGTATGCCTTCTCTGAGTAAAGATCAGTATCAGGCGGTTGTGGAAGTCAATCAATTAATTTGGGACGGAGGCGTAATTCGTTCTCAAAAAAGAAGCATGGAAGTATCTGCTGATATTGACAAACAAAAAACCGAAGTTGATTTGTACGCATTGAATGAAAGGGTGCATCAATTATATTTCGGCATTTTGCTCTTAAACGAACAAATTGTTCTGCAGGATATTTTATTGAATGAGCTGACAGCCAATCACAAAAAAGTACAATCGCTCGTTGAAAATGGAGTTGCTTTACCATCCGATGCTGATGCCATAAAAGTTGAAATGATTCAGGCCAGACAACGAATTTATGATTTGCGCAGTACGCAAAAGAACTATTGCCTGATTTTGTCGGCATTTACCGGACTTGTAATCGATGAGAAAACACCATTGGAAAAACCGGTTGTTATTGAACCGGTTGAAGTAAACAATTATCGTCCGGAGTTAAAACTTTTTGCTACTCAACAGTTGTTACTATCTAATCAGGAAAAGGCTCTCCGTGCATCTAACCTACCAAAGATCAGCGCTTTCGTACAAGGTGGTTATGGCCGACCGGGTTTGAATATGTTTACGACGGAATTTTCTCCATTTTACATAGGAGGCATTCGTCTTTCATGGAACCTGAGCAACTTTTACTCCCTGAAATCAAATCTTGGAAAAATTGATATAAACAGGCAGCAAGTTGATGTGATGAAAGAAACCTTCCTGTTCAACAACTCACTGGAAAAAAATCAATATCAGACTGAAATAAACAAACTCAGGGAAAATCTGAAAAGTGATGATGAAATTATTTCTCTCAGAAAAAACATCAAATTGGCAGCAGAAGCCCGCTTATCAAACGGAACAATCACTGTTACCGATTTACTCAGGGAGATCAATTCGGAACACATTGCTCTCCAGCAAAAAGCGCTACATGAAATTCAACTACTGATGGCAATTTACCAGTTAAAAACCAACTTAAATAATCTGTAAATACATTTGATATGAAAAGGTATAAAATTTATGTTTTGCTTATTCTGATTGCAGGATTTTCTTCTTGCAGAAACACCGATTCCGACTTTGATGCTTTGGGTACTTTTGAAACAACTGAAGTTATCGTTTCAGCAGAAGCTGCAGGTAAAATAATGGCATTTAATTTAACAGAAGGCCAGCAGTTGAATGAGAATGAAATAGCTGGCTACATCGACAGCACACAGCTCCACCTGAAAAAGCAACAACTACTGTCATCCATTAACGCCTTGCTCAGCCGTCGACCCGATTTAAAGAAACAACTCGGTACGCTGGAACAGCAACTTATAACGGCCCGCAACGAGAAAAAGCGGGTGGAAAGTTTACTCAAATCAAATGCGGCTACCACCAAACAACTTGACGACCTGAATGCCCAGATTGCTGTGCTGGAGCGACAACTTGCCGCGACAAAGTCAACGCTTGAATCATCGCTGCAAAGTATTTCAGGAGAAAAGGAAGCCCTTGAAATTCAGGCTTTGCAACTGGAAGATCAGCTTCAGAAGTGTAATATCACCAGTCCAATCTCTGGTACTGTGCTTGTGAAATATGCAGAAAAAGGAGAGTTGGCAGCACCCGGAAAAGCGCTTTTTAAAATCGGAGATACCAACAACATGATTTTCAGGGCTTACATCACAGCAGATCAGCTTACACAAGTAAAAGCCGATCAACAGGTGCAGATTTTTGCAGACTTTGGTAAAGATGAATATAAATCCTATGATGGCACAATAACATGGATATCTTCAAAATCTGAATTTACTCCCAAAACCATACAAACGAGAGACGAAAGAGCTAATCTGGTATATGCAGTGAAAGTGAAGGTAAAAAATGACGGATACCTGAAAATCGGACAGTATGGTTTTTTGAAGATTAAATAATCCGGATAACCACATTAGTCACATTAGAAAACAAAAGAGTGATTAGTGATTGGCACATTACGTATAAAAATTATCATGATCAGTTGTAAAAATATCAGCAAGAAGTATAAAAAAGTACAGGCACTCAACGACATCAGTTTTGAGGTGAAACCGGGTGAGATATTCGGATTGATTGGTCCGGATGGTGCCGGTAAAACAAGCCTTTTCAGAATATTAACGACTTTAATACTGGCTGATGAGGGCTTTGCTTCTGTTGACGGATTGGATGTTGTGAAAGACTATAAATTGATACGGGAACGGGTTGGATATATGCCCGGACGGTTTTCCTTGTATCAGGATTTGTCGGTCGAAGAGAATCTGAATTTCTTTGCTACTGTATTTAATACAACGGTTGAGGAAAACTATGAATTAGTTAAAGATATTTATCAGCAAATCGAACCTTTTAAAACCAGGAAAGCCGGAAAATTATCAGGTGGCATGAAACAAAAACTGGCGCTAAGTTGCGCGTTGATTCATAAACCAACCGTGCTTTTTTTAGATGAACCGACGACAGGTGTCGACCCTGTTTCCAGGAAAGAGTTTTGGGGAATGTTGAAGAATCTTCAGCAACAGGGAATTACAATCCTTGTTTCTACTCCTTACATGGATGAAGCAAGTCTGTGTGACAGGATTGCGCTAATTCAAAAAGGTCGATTTCTGACAATCGATAGTCCCCAAAAAGTGGCTGATTCATTTCAAAAGACCTTACTCTCTGTTTCAGCAGAAAATATGTCAAAGCTATTAACTGATTTAAGGGCCATTTCAGAAGTAGAAAGTTGCTTCGCTTTTGGCGATAGTCATCATATTACATTGAAAGACCCAACTTCAACACATAAACAAGAAAATTGGGGTCCACAGAAAAAAAATATTAACGATATAGATTTGACCATTAATAATTTAAAAATGATGCTTGAAGCAAAAAATCATATCAATGTTGTTATAAAGAAAATTAAACCGGGAATTGAAGATTGCTTCATGGAATTATCAAAAAATAATTTATAAGGGATGAAGAAGGTCATTGAGGTGGAAAATCTAACGAAAGCATTCGGTCGTTTCAAAGCAGTCGATCAAATCTCCTTTGAGGTAGAAAAAGGTGAGATTTTCGGATTTCTGGGAGCGAATGGAGCAGGAAAAACGACAGCGATGCGGATGTTGTGCGGACTTAGCATCCCTACATCCGGTAAAGCCATTGTAGCTGGTTATGACATCCGCACACAACCGGAAATGATTAAAAAGAACATCGGGTACATGAGCCAGAAATTCGCTCTTTACGAAGATTTGAGTGTAGCTGAGAACATCCGGTTTTATGCGGGTATCTATCAGGTTCCGGAAATAGAAATAGCACCCCGTACCTTAGAATTACTCAACAGGTTAGGATTAGAGAATGAGAAGGACAGCTTGGTTAAAGCATTACCACTGGGTTGGAAACAAAAATTAGCTTTTTCAGTGGCAATTTTTCATCATCCCGGAATTGTATTCTTAGATGAACCTACCGGAGGCGTTGACCCGGTCACCCGCCGCCAATTCTGGGAAATGATTTACGAAGCAACAGACAGCGGAATTACGGTGTTCGTTACAACTCATTACATGGATGAGGCTGAATATTGTGATCGTGTTTCTATCATGGTGGACGGCAAAATTGCCGCTTTAGATACACCTGCTAATTTGAAAAAGAAATTTGAAGCCAACAATATGGATGAGGTGTTTTACCGCTTAGCACGTAATGCATCCAGAAAAGCAGATTAAGATGAAACAGTTTTTATCATTTGTCAGAAAAGAATTTCATCACATATTCAGGGACAGAACCACCATGGCTATTCTGCTCATTCTGCCTGTGCTTATGCTATTACTGTTCGGTTATGCCATCAATACGGAAGTGAAAAACTCTAAAATCGCAGTGTACGACCCATCCAATGATTCCTACACCCGGGCTATCATCGAAAAAATGGATGCAAGCGAATACTTTTCCGTTGTAAAGATGCTGAAAAATGAACAGGAGATGAGCGAACAATTTAAAAATGGCGAAGTAAAAATGGTAATTGCTTTCAGTGAAAATTTCCATGAAAATCTTTTACACACCGGCGATGCCCAAATTGCCCTGATTGCTGACGCTACTGACCCGAACTCTGCCAAATCGGTTGTGAACTACGCAACAGCTATCATTGCCGGATATCAAATGGAATCTCAACATTTACAACAAATTCCCTTTCAGATAAATACACAAATAAAACTACTCTATAACCCACAGATGAAAGGAGCTTACAATTTTGTACCGGGTGTTATGGGCATGATTCTGATGTTGATTTGTGCCATGATGACATCCATTTCCATCGCACGGGAAAAAGAAATGGGTACGATGGAAGTCTTGCTGGTATCCCCGGTAAAACCGGCTATGCTAATCATCGCGAAAACAATTCCTTATTTTTTCCTTTCTTTAATCAACCTGACTACCATCCTGTTGATTTCGGTTTTTGTTTTGGGAGTGCCTGTTGTCGGTAGTTTGTTTTGGCTGTTGGTGCTTTCACTGGTCTATATTTTTGTTAATTTGTCGCTCGGATTAGTTATTTCATCCGTAGTTAACAACCAGCAAACCGCCTTACTTATTTCGGGGATGGTGCTTATGTTACCGGTAATCATGCTTTCTGGTTTAATGTTTCCAATTGAAAATATGCCCGTGTTCTTTCAGTGGATATCGCAACTGATTCCGGCTAAATGGTATATCATCGGAGTAAAAAAAATTATGATCAAGGGGTTGGGATTTTCAGCCATCATACCGCAACTGACTGTTTTGTCTGGTATGGCCGTTTTGTTAGTCGCCATCAGCATAAAGAAATTCAAATACAGACTAGAGTAAAACTTATGACACTGAAATATCTGTTAGAAAAGGAATTCCTGCAAATCAAAAGGAATAAGTTCATGCCGAGGATGATTTTCATATTACCCTTCGTAGCACTTGCTCTATTTCCTCTGGTAGCAAATTTTGAAGTTAAAGACATCAATTTGGTAGTGGTGGATAATGACCACAGTAGTTTTTCAGCTCGTATGGTACAAAAAATCTCCTCTTCAGGATATTTTCGTTTGAACAAGGTTTCGGCCGACTACCAAACTGCTCTTTATAACATTGAACAAGATGATGCAGATGTTATCCTGGAAATAGCTCCGGGATTTGAGAAAAACCTGATGAATTTCCAACCGGCGGGAGTATTAATTTCAACCAATACAGTGAATGGGATGAAAGGAGGACTCAGCAGCGCTTACCTTTCAGGAATCATAAACGATTTTTCATCTGAAATCAGAGCGGAGCACCTGCAAAACAACAGCAAGTTAAAGGCCAACGCCATCGAAATTATTCCCCGTTACGATTACAATCCTCATTTAGAGTACAAATACACGATGGTTCCGGCTATCCTGATGATGATGCTTGCCATGCTGAGTGGTTTTCTGCCGGCGCTGAACATCGTTGGTGAAAAAGAAAAAGGCACCATCGAACAGTTAAATGTGACGCCTGTAAGCAAATTCACCCTGATTTTATCCAAACTGATTCCCTACTGGGTGATTGGTTTCATTGTGTTGACAATCTGCTTTTTAGTAGCCTGGATGTTTTACGGAATGATATCCGCAGGTGGTTATTTACAGATTTACCTTTTTGCTGCCGTATTTGTCCTTGCATTTTCCGGACTTGGTTTAGTCATCTCAAACTACGCGAACACGATACAACAAGCCATGTTTATGATGTTTTTCTTTGTGATTACCTTCATTTTCCTGAGCGGTCTCTATACCCCGGTAAGCAGTATGCCCGATTGGACACAGGCATTAAGCCGGATCAGTCCCCTTCGTTATATGATCGAAGTATTGAGGTTCATTTTTCTGAAAGGAAGTAATTTTTTCGATCTGAAATGGCACTTTGCAGCCCTGTGCGGATTCGCGGTGCTGTTTAATGGGTGGGCAGTGTTGAGTTACAGGAAAACGAAGTAAAATTCAGTAACAATTAGAAATAACTTCCTTTATCAGCAGTTTTCTCATATTGAAAATAATGTTCTGATAAAATCATTTCGTTCCCAAATCATTTTGAAATCCCAACTTTTTCAGCTATATTTGTCTGTTTTTTGAGCAGGCGGGTATTCATTTTGAAGATCAATACAATGCCCATGCAAATAGCCTGTAATTAATTGAATACAAATAAGATAGAAATAAAATGAGTGAAGAAGAAAAAGTGACGAACGGCGTCTCTTATGGTGCAAGCAGCATTCAGGTTCTCGAAGGTCTTGAAGCGGTTCGGAAACGTCCGGCCATGTACATTGGTGACATTGGTTTGAAAGGGTTGCACCATTTGGTTTACGAAGTGGTGGATAACTCTATTGATGAAGCCATGGCTGGTCATTGCGACAAAATCGACGTGATTATAAACGAAAATAACTCTATTACGGTCGTGGATAACGGTCGTGGTATCCCGGTTGACTTTCATGAAAAAGAAGGGAAATCAGCGCTGGAAGTCGTGATGACGGTTTTACATGCCGGCGGTAAATTTGACAAAGACAGCTACAAAGTATCCGGAGGTCTTCATGGAGTGGGGGTTTCCTGTGTGAATGCACTTTCGACTTTGTTGCGCGTGGAAGTTGCCCGTGAGGGTAAGTTATACATGCAGGAATACGAGCGTGGTACTCCTATACATGATGTAAAGGAGATTGGCACCTCCGATAAGACAGGAACATCTGTAACATTTACGCCTGATGACACCATCTTTACCGAAACAATTTTCAGAAATGAAATCCTGACCAACCGCCTGCGTGAACTGGCTTATCTGAATGCGGGTATTACACTGACCCTGACGGATAAAAGAGTTGTTCATGAAGATGGTTCGTTTAAGTCTGAAGTTTTCCATTCGGAAGAAGGTTTGAAAGAATTTGTCGAATACATAGATGAAGCCCGTGAAAAGCTCATTGATAATGTTATTCATATCGTTACTGAAAAGAATGGCACCCCGGTGGAAATTGCCATGACTTACAACACCTCTTACAACGAGAATATCCATTCTTACGTAAACAACATCAACACGATAGAAGGAGGAACTCACCTGGCCGGTTTCCGTCGCGGGCTGACACGCACATTAAAGAAATATGCTGAAGACAGCAAAATGCTTGAAAAAGTGAAAGTTGAAATCAGCGGGGATGACTTCCGTGAAGGACTGACTGCTGTTATATCCATCAAGGTAGCTGAACCTCAGTTTGAAGGTCAGACCAAAACCAAGTTGGGTAACAACGAAGTGATGGGGTCAGTGGATATGGCTGTAAGCGAAGCGCTCGGAAATTATTTGGAGGAAAATCCAAAATCGGCTAAAATCATTGTTGAGAAGGTGATTTTGGCTGCTACTGCCCGTGCTGCTGCGCGTAAAGCACGCGAAATGGTGCAACGGAAATCTCCACTTTCCGGTGGTGGTCTTCCTGGTAAATTAGCCGACTGCGCCGACAAAGATCCTGAAAAATGCGAGCTATTCTTAGTCGAAGGGGACTCTGCAGGTGGTACAGCTAAACAAGGTCGTAGCCGTCAGTACCAGGCTATTCTGCCCTTGCGCGGTAAAATCCTGAACGTTGAAAAAGCGATGCCTCACAAAGTACTTGAAAGCGAAGAAATCAGGAATATTTATACCGCGTTAGGTGTAACCATAGGAACGGAAGATGACAGCAAAGCACTAAATTTGTCAAAATTACGTTATCATAAAATCATCATCATGACGGATGCTGACGTGGATGGTAGTCATATCGCCACCCTGATTATGACTTTCTTTTTCCGTCACATGAAAGAACTGATTGAACAAGGCTACCTGTATATTGCTACACCACCTTTGTACTTGTGTAAAAAAGGTAAAGTAGAGGAATATTGCTGGAATGAAATGCAACGTCAGGCGTTTATCGACAAATACGGAGGTGGAAACGAAGGAGCCATCCACACCCAACGTTACAAAGGGTTAGGAGAAATGAACGAAATTCAGTTGTGGGAAACAACTATGAATCCGGAAAACAGGACTTTACGCCAGGTAACCATCGAGAACGCGGCTACGGCCGACCATGTTTTCTCGATGCTGATGGGAGACGATGTGGCTCCACGACGTCAGTTTATCGAAGAAAATGCAACCTATGCGAAAATTGATGCGTAATTGCGGATAATGGGTGACGGAAAATACCGGTATTGTAGAGACGCGCTATAGCACGTCTCTACATCTAATATAAATCGACTGTACAAAAAAAATCAACATCATGAATCTGTTCTGGAAAAAGTTTTTTGGCAGACTGATGCCTACGGATAAGTATGAAAAACAAGAGGTTGATTTTCTGACTATTAGCGAAAAACTTAAATCGTTAAAATATTCGCAGGCTCTTGCTGAATATAAACAACTGTATTTATCCTCTAAATTTGTATCAGTAGAAACAAGAAAACAACAACAAAACCGGTTAGCAGAACTAAAAAAACATCCTGATGTGGCCTTCTTTCTGAAAAACGGTGCTAAACGAAATACTCCAATCCGTGATGCCACACTCACTTTCAGTGATGACTTCTACTGGAAAAAACCTGAAGATTCGCGGTGGAACCACGGGTTCTATTTCAGCAATGAAAAACTAATCCGGAATTATTCTTTCCACAACGAAAAACAAGCCAACAACGCCGGCAACAACACTTTAGTCAATGCAGGTGTTTTGCAAATTCAAACACGCAGAGAAGCGATTAAATCGCTCGCCTGGCATCCTGTCAGAGGATTCGCCGAAAAACAATTTGCTTATACCTCAGACGTATTGCAATCGGCTAAAAACTTCAGGCAGGAAGGGGGTATTTTTAAAGCAAAAATCAGGTGTTCGGGAAATATTCACCACGCTTTTTGGCTCGCAACAGAAAAGAAAGAACCTCACATCAACATTTTTCACTATAATGGTTCTGAGATTCAAATGGGTTTTATGAACCGACAACAAGGTGATGGCATTATCATCAAGGGCATAAATCCCGCTGCATATTACATTTATTCGATGGAGTGGACAAAAGATGAACTGACATGGTATATCAATAATCTGGCTGTTTTTCGGACAAAGAACAATATTCCCAAAGAACAAATGTTCCTGGTTTTCAACTCATTCATCCCGGAAAAAATGACCGGTGAAGAAGGCTTGCTTGAGGTCGATTGGGTCAGGGTGTATCAATGGTTATAAAATACAACTACGTTGATTGAGATTCAATCATCAAATTTTATGAAATTAAGAGATGGAAATTGATTTTGTGATTACCTGGGTGGACATGGATGATCCGGTATGGAAAGAGGAGTTCTACCGTTATTCAGGTAAAATAGATAACACAAAGAATGAAGTTTCTGAAGCACGTTTCAGAGACTATGGTCTTTTGAAGTATTGGTTCAGGGGAGTCGATAAATTTGCTCCCTGGGTAAGAAAAATACATTTTGTAACCTGCGGACAAAAACCCGATTGGTTGAACTTGAATCACCCAAAACTCAACCTAGTGAATCATGAAGATTTTATTCCCAAATCATTTACTCCTGTTTTCAACTCCAACCTGATTGAAATTTACATGCACAAGATTCCCGGATTGGCCGAACATTTCGTGTATTTTAATGATGATGTCTTTATCATCAATCACATCTCGGAGAATCGTTTTTTTATGGATGGTTTACCCAATGATATAGCCGCATTCAGAACAAACTTCGGTTTATCGCAGTTTGGTAAAATGCTGAAAAACAACATTAGATTGATAAATAAACACTTCGATAAAAAAAAGGTACTTTCTCGTGATCATGATAAATGGTTTGACAAGTCATACGGAAAAAGGAGCAGATTAAACTACCTGCTGAGACCTTACAGCAAATTTGTCACGCTGCGAACACCCCACAATGCACAACCTTATCTGAAAAGGACATTTGTTGATGTGTGGGAAAAATGTGGTGAGGAGCTGACCGAAATGTCCACTCACAGGTTCAGGAGCGATAAAGATTATACTCCTGAATTGTTCAGAACCTGGCAAATCTGCAGGTCAAATTTTACTTCTTATAACACTTACCAGGACACTAAGATGTTTCCATTAGTACTTAAGTCAAAAAAAGCCATCGAGGCTGTGCGAGAACAACGTTATTTACTTGTTTGTCTAAATGACAATGTACATATTCATGATTACGAAAACGTGCTAAATGAGCTGAAAATCGCTTTTGACAGTATATTACCCCAAAAATCAACTTTTGAATTATAACTTTTTATCTGTAGAATTTGGAAAAAGACAATATCATATCCGTAATTATCCCGGCTTACAATGCATCTGCCTACTTGTCGCAATGCCTGGAGTGCTTACTTTTTCAAACTTATAAGTCATTGGAAATCATTGTTGTTGATGACGGTTCCTCTGATGACACAGCGAAAATAGCCAAACAATATCCGGTAAGGCTTATCGAACAAAAAAATCAAGGAGTTTCAGCCGCCCGAAATGCAGGTATCAATGCTGCAACGGGCCAATATATTCACTTCATGGATGCGGACGACATTGTCAACCTGGAATTTTATGAAAAAATGCTGTATGCAGCCTTATTGTCTAATGCAGATATTGCTTGTTGTGGTTTGGTGCACGAGCGATTGCCTGCCGTCAGTTTTTCATATCAGGATAGTATCCTGGTTTCGGCAACAGAGGATAAAATGCGCCTGACCAATGTTGGCAATCAGGGATATTCAGTCAAATATCTTTTTAAAAAATCTTTACTGAATCAGCATCAACTTAACTTCGACGAAGACTTGCAGGTTGCCGAAGATATGGTTTTTTCTTTCAAAGCCGTGTATTGGGCAAACAAAATTGTAACCGTACCCGGTGCTATTTATAACTATAAACACAGGGAAAATTCTGCCATGACTACCAAAGGCGGGTTAAATCGTATAGATAGGCGACTAAAAATACAAGAAGCCAAAAGACGCAGGGACATCTTTGCACAAGAAAATAACATCTACATAAAAGGCAGACCAACCAAACAGGATCTCGATTATAAATTATTCGGTATCATCCCTTTTTTCAAAAAAAGAATTTTTGACACGGGAAGAATTAGGTGGTATTTGTTTGGTATTTGCGTCATGCAACGTAAGGAATCGGCTTGACAATTATTTCTCAAAAGATGATTTATCAGGATAGAGTGCATCCAAAAATGGTTTCACTCGGGCACGATCTTCATCGGTTGCCCTTTCCGTATCATTCAAACAAAACAAATCAGGATTGAATCGTTTCAAATATCCCATAAAATCGGGATTTTGAACCCTGATGCGACATGATTCCTTTCTGTTTACCAGTTTCAGGTGTCCTTGGTTTACTGCCAACACATAATACTGAAAAAGAACACGTTGTACATCAGAAGGATCTCTGAACTGATTCTTCAACACCGGCGATAATTCATCCTTAAAAACATCCTCAACAACTGCCCTGAAATCTTCTTTTCGGCATGCATCGATGTTATGATGAGACACGCCGGGATAATAAACTCCAAATTTACGTTTTATTAAATCCAATGCGTTTTCGATACTTTTTCGGTAGTTGTTGATACGAATTCCAAGCAGTTTTTTTAGTTTAATTTCTGTCCGCTGCATAAACTGATATTGCAGCCTGACAACAGGGAATCCATCTCCGGAAAAAAAATAGGATGGTTGTAAATCGGCATGAATAAACATATCATCGTTTGCATACAGGAAGTAATCTGAGAGCCCGGGAATACGATAAATATAATACTCAATCACAACTGAATTAAAACATGGATTTGCTTCAGGGGGTAAAACATCCTCCTGATTAACCAACTGTATTTTAGGGTGATCTACATCCAGCCAGACCGGACGTTGATAATCGGTAACAATAAATATTTTTCTAATCCACGGTAAATGTTTTTCAACAGATCGTAAAGAATATTTCAATTCATCATTATCCACATACCTTCCGTTTAAGTTAATACCAGATGCTGATTTACTTTTACTTAATGCTACCTGTTTTTTGTTTTTCCATACAGGATCATTTCCATCAACCCATAGATATACAAGGTCTATTTCTGGGAAACTATTATTCATACAACTGATTCAATCGATTTTTATTTAACATACGGGACAAATCAATACAAGTTCTATCCTTTTTACTTTCACTTATTGCTACGAAAAAAACCAGAAATACAGTAAATCTGGTAATCCCCTCCTGGGTATACAAAGGCTCCTCTATCATCATAAACAAAATAAAAACAGCCATAAGCATCTGCAACAGATAAGAACGTTCTTTAATGGAATAGAGGATAATGATGTACAACAATAATACAAGAGCAATAAAACCCCAAATGCCATATTGAACCATATTACCCAAAAACTGGTTGTGTGTATATACTATTTTCCTCTCAACAGGAGGTATAGTATCCTTCATCTTTTCTTCCTGATATTTAAGAGCAACGTGTTGTTGCTGCGTTCCTGCCCCCCACCAGAAATGATCCTCAATGTAATGAATTGCCAGGGTTGAATATGTACTCCTGGCTTTATCACCAATGAATCCCTGAACAGTATCCTGCATAAACAGAAGTGCCCCACCACCAACAATTATATATACAATGATGGCAACTTTAAACATTTTCAGTCTTATTTTTGCATAATACAATCCGGTTGCCGCCAGAATGAAAACACATCCCACAAAACCAATCCGGCTCTCCATCAACGCTTCAACAAAAAGACAAAGTACAACATATAAAGTTAATTCAAATTTTGAAACAATACCCTGTTTATCTTTTTTATGGTATAAATAAAACCCGGTTATAAGTCCGAAAAACAAAACCAAAGAGATATAACTCGGGTGAGAATAGTATGCCCAGGAATTAACAAAAAAGTAAACCGGAAAAGTAATCCCGTTTACTAAGCGAATTTGGGGTTCCCAATCTGCCATCCAAATAACAATATTCTTTTTTTGGGTAATCCAACACATAAAATCTACATCCAGATGAAGGAAGTTATACCACCAATATAATACGCAAACCATTAAATAGATTGTCATTATCCTGAAAAAAACACGTGCAATGCGAATCAGGGTATCATGAGATAAATTGAAAAAACAAAAAGAAATCGGAACAACTAAAAAAGTATAGGTTAATTCCGGGAAATGAAATCCTTTTGGGGTAGAGATCGTTCCAAAAAATAACAACAAAAAATATCCAAACAAAAAATAATACAACTTATTTAGTTTATATAACTTTTTATTCAAAACAAGGTGTACTAATGACATAAGGACGAAGAAGCCGGTAGCATAAATACCGACCTTCCTGTGAAATATTGTTGCGATCAGAAGAAAAACTAGAGGAATTATAACCAGCGTATTATTCTTGACAATATCCGAAAAAGGTAAATGAAACTTTTTAATTTCTGATGTGAGCAGGAGTAAAACTCCCAAAATAAATAATCCCAATGAAAAGAAACGGATATAAATCTCGTTCTCGCTCTTGACAAGGTCAACTAAATGAAACAAGTAAATAACAACAAAAAACAATATTCCTCCTAATAAAACAAGGGATGAGAATCGATTTTGCATAGAATAATATTTAAGATGCAAAGATACAATTTTTAATGATTTTCATAGTTATATACCTAACTTTTGTTTAACTTTGTTCATTGAAAAATAAAACATTATTCATTCTAAAAGAAAGACTGAACGTAATATCTTTGATTCTGGTAATTGAACTGCCGGATAATAGAAAAAAGACTTAAAACATGGAGTATAAAGCCTCGATTATAATTTCTGTGTATGATAAAACAAAATCACTTAAGGTAGTATTGGATTCATTAAAACTTCAAACTGAGAAAGATTTTGAAATTATTATATCTGAAGACGGTTGTCATGATCGCATGAAAGAATTCATAAGAAATTATAAATTTGAGCATGATTACCTGCATTTAACTCAGGAAGATATCGGGTGGAGAAAAAATAAAGCATTAAATAACGCTATTCGTCATGCCAGATCCAATTGGTTGATTTTTATTGACGGTGATTGCGTCTTACACCGTCGTTTTGTGGAGATGCACCTGCGATATGCGAGTGATAACACCATTTTGTCAGGAAGAAGGGTGAAATTAGATAAACCAACTTCAACCTGTTTGAAAAAAAATTCACCCGGATACATTAAAAAACTTCAATGTATTCTTAATAAAAAACTTTTTTGGGGGAAAGGGAAAATAGAATATATTGAAGAAGGATATTTTATTTCTCCAACCGGAATGCTTGGTTTTATTCCCAAATTAAGAAAGATAAAATATATCATCGGATGTAACATGTCTTTCTCAAAACAGGCAATTTATGTCATCAATGGTTTTGATGAAAGCTATACTCTTCCGGGTGTTGGGGAAGATATCGACTTGTACTGGAGATTTAAAGCTACCGGGTTTCAGTTTAAATCTCTTAGAAGTCTTGCCATACAATATCATCTGTGGCACAAAGAAAATTATACCAATGCACATAAGAACAAAGATAAAATGAGATTAAAACAAGAAGAAAACAAGTACTTTTGTGACAATGGATTAATAAAAACTTCAAGATAATTTTCACTGGTACAATCAGAAAGACACCACCTTATGAAATTAAAAAAAACTATAACCTTCGTTGTTTCTCTATTACTTGCTTCTTTTCTTTTTTCACAGGAGAAAATATATTCAACAGCTGATTCTTATTTTGATTTTTTAACTTTAGACAGCTTAACTGAACGTCCATACTTGAATTTTCGCACTTTATCCGATTCCAAATGGATTATGGATGACAAGACTGAAAATATTTGGAAGCAAAAGGTAAAAATCGAAGGTTTTAACAAAAACAAAGCCCTGAAAATATATAATCCGGAGTTTTTTATTTCTTACAATGGAGCATCACCATACGGACAAAATGATGGATTACTGTGGCAAAGCCGGGGTCTTAATGCTTATTTCTCTGCTGGGGTCAGATTTGAAAAGAAGGGTTTTGAGTTAACTTTCAAGCCTGAGATTGTATTCTCTGAAAACCGGACATTTTCATTTATGCCGCCTAATCCTGCCTATGCTGGTGACTTATATAAAAACAAAGCTGATGTTTATGGATATTATGGAGTAGCCTCAATCGATGCTCCTCAACGATTTGGCAACAACCCTTTCGTAGATTATGGATGGGGTGACTCCGAAATAAGGTATTCGACAAAGACTTTCACAGTTGGCATTGGTTCTCAATACCTGTGGCTTGGACCGGCTAAACTCAACCCAATCATACATTCTAACAATGCACCATCATACCCAAGATTTGATATTGGTATGCGCCCTACAAATATCCGGATTGGAAACTGGAACGCAGGAAAAGTTGAAGCGCGTCTGTGGTTGGGACAATTGAAAGAATCAGCTTACTTTGATCACAATGCAACAAACAATTTCAGGTTGATTTCCGGGCTATCTATCGCATATGCTCCTTCCTTTTTTACTGGGCTAACATTGATGGCTAACAGAGTTTTTATGTGTCAATGGGAATACAAATCCTTATTATCTGTTCCTGATTTGTTTTTTATCCCCTTGAATATTCATGGAGGACGGGATACCTGGGACCAACGGGCATCTATCGGGTTCAGTTATTTATTGCCAGGATCGGGATTTGAAGTTTTCACAGAAATTGGTTTAAATGACTACAGTCCCGGTCTCGACGGGTATATCAGATATCCTTTCCATAGCCTTGTTTATACATCCGGCATGCGAAAATCTCTTGATTTGATTCTCTTTAATAAATCTCTGCGTGGAGAATTATTATTGGAAATAACAAATCTGGAGGTTTCACAGGATTTTCAGTTAGATGGCACTTCCACTTTCTATGCACATCATCAGATTAGGCAAGGATATACAAACAAGGGGCAATGGCTGGGTGCAGGCAACGGAACCGGAGGAAACAGTCAGTACCTGGGATTCAAACTATATCATTCAAAAGGGTTGTTTAATATTTTTCTTCACCGGCAAAATCCTGATAATGACTATATATATCAGTTCTCTGTCGGCACAGAAAACACCGAAAGCGTAAAAGAAAATATTAGAGATTTCAAAGCAGTCATGAGTATCGGCATCGGTGGTGTCTATTTCATTCGTCCGGGCATTCAGTTTAAAGCGGGAATAAGTTATATTACAGAACATAACCCACTTTATAATGCCATTCACTGGGAAGAAACATCCAAAAGACAATCTCTACACCTGGAAACTGGATTGATTTATAATTTATAAACTACTGAAGTTGCAGTTGGAAAATAAAGTTAATCAATAATTTTTCCGAATAAATAACAGGCTGTCTGGTAATCCGGACAGCCTGTTTTACTCTTTATCAATTGAAAGATTTCTTACAATTGCGGACCTGCAACTTTCAATGCAATTGCAGCCTCGTTGTCGCAATACTGCTCGAAGTTAGCGATGTATTTTGCTGCCAGTTGTTTTGCTTTGGCAGTCCATTCAGCTTCAGTCGGATAAGTATCACGTGGATCCAGGATGCCTTCTGAAACATTTTTCAATGCAACAGGAACAGTCAGATTCAATACCGGAATATGTTTAGTTTCAGCTTCCAGAATTGAACCATCGATGATGGCGTCGATGATGGCACGGGTATCTTTCAAGGACATACGTTTGCCTGTTCCATTCCAACCTGTATTAACCAGATAAGCTTTTGCACCGTGCTCCTGCATTTTAGCAACCAGCGTTTTAGCATACATAGTAGGGTGCAACGTCAAGAACGCTTCGCCAAATGCCGGAGAGAATGACATCTGAGGTTCAGTAATACCACGTTCTGTTCCGGCTAATTTTGAAGTGTAACCGCAAAGGAAGTGATACTGTGCAGATTGGTCATCGAGAATAGATACAGGAGGCAATACACCAAATGCATCAGCCGACAAATAAATAATTTTAGAGGCGTGTCCTGCACGTGAAGGCAACACAATTTTACTGATGTGATATATTGGATAGGAAACGCGTGTATTCTCTGTTTTTGAAGCTTCTTTTGAGTAATCCGGCGTTCCGTCAGCTTTCACAGTAACGTTTTCCAGCAATGCATCACGACGGATAGCTCTCCAGATATCCGGTTCGTTTTCTTTGCTCAGGTCAATCACTTTGGCATAGCAACCACCTTCGTAGTTGAACACACCATGATCATCCCAACCATGTTCGTCGTCACCAATCAAGTAACGTTTCGGGTCGGCCGACAAAGTTGTTTTCCCGGTTCCCGAAAGACCGAAGAAAATAGCTACATCACCATCAACTCCCACATTAGCAGAGCAGTGCATAGAAGCAACACCTTTTAATGGTAGATAGTAGTTCATCAAGGCAAAAATACCTTTCTTCATTTCTCCGCCGTACCAGGTACCACCGATAACCTGCATTCTACGGGTCAAGTCAAACAAAGTAAAGTTTTCAGAATGAAGTCCTTGCTCTTTCCAGTTCGGGTTGGTAATCTTTGATCCATTTAACGTTACGAAATCAGGTTCACCATAGTGAGCCAGTTCGTAATGAGAAGGACGAATAAACATGTTTGTCACAAAGTGAGCCTGCCAGGCCACTTCCATGATAAAACGCACTTTCATGCGGGTATCTTCGTTGGTACCACAGAATGTATCAACTACATATATTTTTTTTGCTCCTGATAGTTGTTTTGTCACCAAATCTTTACAAGCATCAAATACTTCAGGGGTTGTCGGACGGTTGATGGTGCCATCCCACCAGAGCGTATCTCTTGTTGTATCATCCAGCACGATAAACTTATCTTTTGGAGAACGGCCAGTGAAAACTCCCGTATCAACAGCAACTGCTCCGGTGTTTGTTAATACTCCCCTTTCAAAACCTTCGTTTGCGGGATCAATTTCAGCCTGAAACAGCTGCTCATAAGAAGGATTGTGTATGATCTCGAAATCTCCCGAAATACCATACTTACTTAAATCCAAATTTGCCATTTGCTAATTAATGAATTAAATTGTTGTTTATAGATTGTTGTTTTCTCCTTAAAAAAACGAATACCTTTTTTCGGCGATACAAAAGTACTATAAATTTTTAAGCTACAAAAAATATTAGAGAAAAATTTCTTTAATTAATCAAAAAAACTATTTTCAATCCTTTATTATATGACTATCCGGGGAAAAAATAGTATTTTTGTGGCTAATGTGATTTTTTTGACGTTAGAGAAGTAAGAGAAGTTAGTTATGAAAATAAAAATTGTAAACTGTTCCGGACATGCTCTGCCGGAATATGCAACAGTTCATTCGGCAGGCTTGGATTTACGGGCTAACCTGGATGAAAGAATTATTCTCAAACCACTGGAAAGGAAGCTTATTCCCACGGGTTTATTCATCGAACTACCCGTTGGTTATGAAGCCCAGATTCGTCCCCGAAGTGGTCTTGCTATCAAAAGAGGGATAACTGTTTTGAACTCTCCGGGTACCATTGATGCGGATTACCGGGGAGAAATCCGTGTAATTTTAGTCAATTTATCTTCAGAAGATTTTGTAATTGAAGATGGTGAGCGCATATGCCAAATGGTGATAGCCTCACATGTGCAGGCTGAATGGGTTGAAGTGGAAGAACTTGGTTCTACCAACCGCGGAGCCGGAGGTTTTGGACACACAGGCGTATGAAAATAAAAGAATTCATCCTATACATTTTTCTCTTACTGATTGTTTCCTGTAACAGCACAAAAAATGCCGCTTTACAGAAAGAGAGTATTCGTGCCTTAACCGAAGAGGAGCAACGTGAATTTGATTTTAACTTTTATGAAGGATTGAGGCAAAAAGAAGAGGGGCAATTTGCTCAAGCCTATGAATCTTTTCTCAAATGTCGGGAAATAGATTCTATCGACGCCGGCTTAATGGTTGAAATTGCTTTCATGCAGCTTTCTGCCGGAAAGAAGGAAGAAGCGCTCAAAGTCATGCAACAAGCTGTCGAACTGGAACCAAACAACTGGTGGTACAACACAAACCTGATAAGCCTCTATATACAGGAGAAAAAATATAAAGAAGCGATTGCTATCGGGGAGCCGCTGTTAAAAAAACATTCGGAGAAAGAATATACATACAATGTTTTAATTCAACTATATAAGGAAACAAACCAATTTTCAAAAGCCATTGCTTTGTACGAAAAGCTGGAACGAATTACCGGCATTAACGAAAGAATTATTTTTGATAAAATAAGGCTCTATCTGGTTAACAATAACATCAAAAAAGCACATACTGAAATTGACAAACTAATCTTTAAATTTCCACGAGATAATAAATATAAAGTGCTGAAAGGCGATATGCTGATGCAGCAAGGGAAAATGTTGGAGGCTTATGAATTATATCAGTCTATTTTAGAAAGCGAACCTCAAAACCCTTTCGTACAAGTTTCTCTTTCAGAATATTACAAGGCAATGAACGAACCAGACAAATCGCTCGAATATACGATGCTCGCGCTACGAAACGGGCAACTGGATATGGCCGCAAAATTTGACATCCTCAGCCAACACATTGAAAACATCATCCGGGCTGATGGAAAAATTGAAGAAACGGAAAATCTTTTTAAACTGCTGGTTGAATATTACCCGTTAGAAGAAGCAGTACATGGTTATTACGGAGCTTTCCTCCAATATTTAAAAAGAGATGAAGAGGCTGCGCTTTCCTATGAATCAATGCTGAATATCAATCCAAAAAACACACAGACCTGGTTAAATCTGATACAAATATATTTTGCGAAAAAAGCGTATGAAAAAGTTATTCAACTAACCGACAGGGCAATTGAAGCAACTGAGGACAACCTGGTTTTTTATTTTTATAAGGGCATCACACAAGAGCTTACTGAAAATTACACGGAGGCTCTCAGAACGCATACGACAGCTCTTTCGCTTTTTAAACCCGGAGAGAAACCGGAGCTAAAAAGCGACATTTACACTCATCTGGGCGATATCTACATGAAAATGGAAAAACCGGAAGAAGCTTTTGCGATTTATGAAGAGGCCGTTACGCACAATCCGAACAACCTGATTGCCCTGAACAATTATGCCTATTATCTTTCTCTCGAAAAAAGAGATTTACAAAAAGCAGAAAGGATGAGCGCCAAAACAGTTGAAAAGGAACCCCGTAATAGTACTTATTTAGATACTTATGCCTGGATATTTTATCAACAGGGGAACTATTCTTTAGCAAAATTTTATATCGAAAGGGCGATTGACAATATGAAAGAGGATCAGGATTCGGGGGTTTTGCTGGAACATTACGGAGATATCCTCTGGATGCTGGGCAATCACGATATGAAAGCCATTGAAACCTGGGAAAAGGCCTATAACGGAGGATATCAGACAGAAGAACTGAAAAACAAAATTGATAACAAAGGATGGAAAAGATAATATGCGAATAACCCTGAAGCAAATATTATTGGTGACACTCATGGGAATTTTTCTATGGGGATGTAAAACTACGCGAAAAACAAAAAAAACCGATTTACAAACTCATCATGAAACCTTAATAAATGAGGTCATGAACGCAGAACCCAAGTTCAGGAATATTGAATTTAAACGCATGAGTATCGGGCTAAACCTGAATGAAAAAAGTCACTATAATAGCAACGCAACCTGTAAAATCATTCCTGACTCGGTTATTCATATCTCTGTTCAGCCTTTTTTTGGCATCGAAATGGTTGTCGTGAGATTGACTCCAGATCAGATATTGGTGGTTGATAAAATCAAAAATATTTATTATCAATCAGATTACCTGCTTTTCGAGCAGCAATTCGGATTAGAAATTAATTACAGTACATTTGAATCCTTGTTCACAAATAAGCTCTTTACCATTGGTGCAAAAGATAAAAATGCTGCCAAATTGACAAATACAACCGATAAAAATGGTAACAGCATACTTGTATATAAAAACGTATCCTTGAGCCAACATTTCTTTTTGAACGAAAACTTCAGGATCAGGGAAGTCGCCATCAACTCAACCTCGGGGAATGAACAATTTATGGCCTTTTACACTGATTTCGCCATCAATACAGGAAATTTGCTTTTCCCATCAGGAATACGTTTTCAGCTTAAAAATAACGCTGAGATATATAGCATCAACATGTCAATCAACCGGTTAGCAGTTGATGAAACGATTGACATCCCATTTATTAATATTAATCAGTACCGGCAGGGAAATATCCTGTCACTTTTTAAATAAGCGCCACAAAGATGCGAAAAATACTCATCATATTTGTAACTTTGCTGACACTGACTGTAGCGGTTGGACAGACTATCAAAGAGTTAGAAGAACAGCGGAAAAATGCACTGAAACGTCTCGAAACCACCAGTAAAGTATTGAGTGAAACCAAAAAAACACAACGGACTTCACTCAACAAACTTAATATTATCAATAAAAGTATCAGTCAACGAAAGGCACTCATTAACAATATTAACAAGGAAATTTCAGTCTTAGACAATGAAATAACCAAGCTCAATGCCGAAACCAGAAAGTTGGAAAGAGAACTGGAAATTTATAAAGCTGATTATGCAAACATGGTAAAAGAAGCATACATCAACCGAAGCGTGTATTCAAAGTTATTATTTTTATTATCGGCAGAATCTTTCGATCAGTCGTTCCGACGATTGCGTTATATGCAGGAATATTCCGAATACCGAAAAGAGCAAATGCGGAAAATTGAAAACACGAAGCTTGAAATAGCTAAAAAAACAGAGCAACTGGGTCAGCATAAAAAAACACAGGTTGAAATAAAAAATCAGAAAAACACGGAACAACAAAAATTAATTGTCGATCAGAAAAAGGAAAATTCGGTATATGCCAATCTGAAGAAAAAGGAAAGAACACTCCAGTCTGATTTGAAGAAGCAACAAAGAATTGCCAATGATCTGAACCGAAAGATTGAAGCCCTGATCGCGGAAGAAGTCCGGAAAGCAGAAGAAAAAAGAAGAGCAGAAGAACAGGCAAAAAGAGGGAAAGGAACGGATAGTAAGGAACCTGCAACCACTCCGCGTACATCCGAAAAAGGATACGCAATGACCAAAGAGGAAAAACTAATCTCAGGGAATTTTGCAGCGAACGCCGGCCGGCTTCCCTGGCCGGTTGAAAGAGGATTTATCAGTGGAAAATACGGCATACAGGCACATCCAACACTGAAATACGTAACAACAAATAATAAAGGAATTTATATCCAGACTCCGGTAAAAACAGATGCTCGTGCGGTATTTGATGGCATTGTTACACAACGTTTCTCTGTACCTGGGAGCAACAACGGAGTAATCATTCAACATGGTCAGTATCGGACAGTATATGCCAACCTCACTAATATTTACGTGCGCATCGGGCAAAAGATTAAAGCAAAACAAAGCATCGGACAAATTTACACAGATCCAGAGAGCGACAACAAGACTGAATTGTTTTTCCAGATATGGAAAGACCGGACTATTTTAAATCCGGAGTCATGGATAGCCAGATAAAGACTATATTAAACATCATACATCAGAGATATGGACGAATTAAATGAGATGCAACAAGTTGATTACAGCGATAGCAATATTATCACGCTGGAGGGGTTGGAACATGTCCGCCGTCGTCCCGGTATGTATATCGGTAAACTGGGGGACGGCTCACATGCAGATGACGGAATTTATGTTTTGCTGAAAGAAGTGCTCGACAATTGTGTGGATGAATTCAGGATGGGTGTCGGGAAACAGATCAACGTTACTGTTCACGACGGCTATGTGGAAGTCAGGGACTTTGGACGTGGCATTCCCCTTGGTAAAATGATTGATGCTGTATCCATTATGAATACAGGCGGTAAATATGACTCAAAGGCGTTTAAAAAGTCAGTCGGACTGAATGGCGTGGGCACGAAAGCCGTAAATGCGTTATCCCATAAATTTATCGTGCAAAGTTACCGGGAGGAACAAACCCGGCGTGCAGAATTTGAAAAAGGGAAAATCACCTCTGATTCAGGTATCATTGAAGATAATACTTCGGAAAGAGGAACCTATGTCTGTTTCGAACCGGATGACACCATGTTTGAAAAGTACAAGTACAACGATGAATTCATCGAAACAATGCTTCGGAATTACGCGTACCTCAACACCGGTCTTACCATCAAATTCAACGATAAAAAAATCAGCTCGAAAAATGGATTGCTCGACTTGCTGAATGAAAATATCACGGCTGATATGCTGTACCCAATTATTCAACTGAAAGGGGAAGATATCGAAATTGCCTTTACTCATACCGACCAATACGGAGAAGAGTATTATTCTTTTGTAAATGGTCAGCATACCACACACGGCGGTACACATCAGAGTGCATTTCGTGAGGCTGTCGGTCGCACCATCAAGGAGTTTTACAATAAAAATATGGAGTTGACCGATATCCGCAACGGAATTGTGGCGGCTGTTGCTATCAGCGTGGAGGAACCGGTTTTTGAATCGCAAACCAAAACGAAACTCGGTTCGAGGGATATGGCCAAAGACGGCGTTTCCATCAATAAATTCATTTCGGACTTTCTAAAAAAAGAACTGGATAACTACCTGCACCGCAATGCTGAGACTTCCAACATCATGTTGCAAAAAATTCAGGATTCAGAAAAAGAAAGAAAAGCCATTGCCGGTGTAACCAAGCTGGCCCGGGAACGTGCTAAAAAGGTAAATCTGCACAACAAAAAGCTACGTGACTGCCGGCTTCATTACAACGATACCAAAGGGAATGTGGAAGACACCTGCATTTTCATCACCGAGGGTGATTCGGCAAGCGGTTCGATTACAAAAAGTCGTGATGTGAATACCCAGGCTGTTTTCAGTTTGAGGGGAAAGCCACTCAATAGCTACGGTCTTACCAAGAAAATTGTGTATGAGAACGAGGAATTTAACCTGCTGCAGGCTGCTTTGAATATTGAAGACGGGATCGATGGTTTAAGATATAACAAAGTCATCGTGGCAACCGATGCCGATGTGGACGGGATGCACATCCGCCTGCTGCTGATTACTTTCTTCCTTCAGTTCTTCCCCGATTTGATTAAAAAGGGACATGTATATATCCTGCAAACACCTTTGTTCCGGGTACGGAATAAGAAGGAAACTATTTACTGTTATTCGGAAGAAGAAAGGATACAGGCAATAGCCAAGCTGGGAACAAATCCGGAAATTACACGTTTCAAAGGATTGGGTGAAATTTCTCCGGATGAGTTTAAACATTTTATTGGAAAAGATATGCGTTTGGATCAGGTTACACTAAAAAAAGAAGATGCCGTATCTGAATTGCTTTCTTTTTATATGGGTAAAAACACTTCTGAACGTCAAAACTTTATCATTGATAACTTAGTTATAGAAGAAGATGTTGAATGATGAGCATTTCATGCGTCAAGCCCTTGCCGAAGCTCGAAAGGCTTTTGAACGGGATGAAGTACCGGTGGGAACTGTCATCGTATGTGGGGAGAGAATCATCGCACGCGGTCACAACCTCACTGAGACTCTGAACGATGTAACTGCCCATGCTGAAATGCAGGCCATTACTGCTGCTACAGGTTTTCTCGGAGGGAAATACCTGACCGATTGTACTATCTATGTAACGGTTGAACCTTGTGTAATGTGTGCCGGCGCACTGGGATGGTCACAAATCAGCCGGATTGTGTATGGCGCACCCGATGAAAAACGTGGTTTTTTACGTTTTGCTCCTTGCGCTGTTCATCCAAAAACCGTCATTACTGGAGGGGTTCTTGAAGAAGAGTGTGCTGCCCTGATGAAAGAATTTTTTCAGAAGAAGAGATAAATTATGCTGAAAATATATCGTGCCTCTGCAGGTTCCGGTAAAACATTCCGTCTCACGCGGGATTATATCCGTTTGCTTTTCGATGCTGACAACCCCAATCACCATCGCCGCATTCTGGCTGTAACTTTTACCAACAAGGCTACTGAAGAAATGAAATTCCGTATCCTGAAGGAGCTTCATCTACTGGCTACCGGACAGGAATCGCCGTACAGAGAGGAGTTAATGATGAAGAAAAATCATTCGGCTGAGAAAATTAATCAACAAGCCGGCAAAATACTCATCAACATCCTGCACGATTATGCTGCTTTTTCCATCAGCACCATCGATCGTTTTTTTCAACAGGTCATCCGTGCTTTTGCCCGTGACATTGGCGTGCATGGGGGTTATGCGCTTGAATTAGACACCGGTCAGGTACTCGACGAATCTGTTGATAACCTGTTTTTTGATTTATCTGAAAAGGAAAACAAACAATTGTTGGAATGGCTAACCTCTTATG
>JAQVNN010000144.1 GCA_028703105.1 Paludibacter sp.
TAACCGATTGGTAGTCAGCTATAAAGATACAAAATTTCAAGGTCTTTACCAAATAAAATGATACCTATTTTATTGATAATCAAATAATTATATCGCCATATAATTTTTGTCATGTACTAAAAAAAAACATTTTCATTTTTTGCCCATATCCCAAAAAAGTTTAATACATTTGTCCCTCATCTCATTCATAATGAGGGCAAATCCGACAAGCCTTAGTGTAGGATCACCTTAAATCGAATCATTATGCTGGTAAAATTTTGCTTGATAGCTGCTGCCTCGTTGCCTTTGCTGGGTTTTCTGAGAAGTTCCATTGATGGTAAGAAACCGGGTTATTTGATGAATCCTCAAACCGTGGTAAAAAACTGGCAATCTGAAAATAACTGGGCTGCTCGTTTTTCTCCCGTATTCGCTGTTTTTATTTTTCTTTTCAACCTCTTCGCGTGGGGAATTTATGGTTTTACTTCGATAGTTGAATTTATTGGTTTCCTTGTCGGAAAAATATGGTGGCTGCTTGTCTGGATGTGGAATGAAGTCTTACACCCGACTGTTTTTGCTTTAATCAGATTTCTCTGGCATTATCTGGTTGTTTTTAGCTGGAAGTTCTTTGCTTTTGCCTGCGCAAAAATCCCCGAAGCGCTGAAAAAAGAAAACTGGTTCTATGCGTTAAAAAAACTTTTATTTTTCGGAGGAATATCGGCTCTCGCAGGACTTGCATGGCTGCTGACCAATCATATCATCGTGTTGGTGATAGTCTCCCTGGTGGTTTTCTACCTTTTTCAATATACAGTATTTGTTACAATTTCATTTTATCGTTCTGATGAGTTTCCTGAATCAAAAATATTTCTGGGACTGAAATTATCTGTCTTGTGGCTTGCCATGTCATCTGTGTCAACAGCAATACTTGTTGCCCTTACCCGCTTTTCTGACGTGTATATCATCAGTGGACTCAGCGTGTTGTTGATTCAGGTGCTGTTGCCTTTTGCTGTGTTGTTCGGACTGGCTTTTGTCGCTACAACATGCTATCTTCCAGCTTATATGAGTGAGGCAGGAGAAGATGCAGATATGTTGAAGTTCTTGAAAGTCCTGCTTTTCAGATTTCCTAAATTACTTGCATCCCAAGCTGGACAAATGATTGGAATTATTGTTATAAGTGTTGTTCCTGCCATAGTTTTAATACTGCTGAACTTAGGAATTAAACAAGTGACGGATAAAGATTTGCTGGCGTGGGGAAACCATGTGTTACAGGTCGATTACCATATTCCGGCAATTATTGACAACAATAAAAACAGCAAGATTCTCAGCGAGGAAATAACAATTATAAGTAATAAACAAGATTCTTTAGAAGAAGAATTTTCACAGTCTATAGGAACGAGTCGAAATGAACTGGCAGAGACAATCGGGTTGAAAAAAAACATTCAAGACCGGAAAATTCATACATTTGAAAGGAATGCGTATGTCGGCGAAAATCAGAGTTTCAGCGTGCCGGAGATTCCCGGATGTGCAGAATATGAATGGATCATTACCAATGCTGAAAACAATCGCATCATAAGAAGAACTCTTGCTTCAACCACACGAGATCCTGGCTCCCTGCTTTTATATCACAAATGGAATGCTCCGGGGAAATATAATGTATCAATTAAAACAAAAGCTCCGTGTATTAATGAACTTGATGAAACTATACAGGTTGAAGTAGTGCAGATGTCCCCGGATCTTACATCAGCAGAGCTTCCGGAAAATCATTATTTTGTAACGCGTGAAGCCGCTGATTATGCCATCGATTTGATTAACAAACAGCTAAAGGAATATCAGCAGGATAAAGAAATGCAATTGAAGTCAGTCGAAAATGAAAAAAATGTGTTGGTTGAGAGACTCGATCATGTGAAATTTAGCTCTGGAGAACATGTCCGGATGTTGATTTCAAAAATACTGGGATATGTTGGACTGGTGTTGCTTGTTGTTTTGTATTTATCTTCCATATGGACCTATCTAGTGACTTACCATTATGATATGTTTGGGTTTGAACAGGAAGGAAAACATTTTTGGGTGAGACAGTTGGAAAAACTCAGAGAGAAAAATCCTGATCAGCCTTTGTTGGGAATATTTGTGTTGATTATATTTGCCGTATTGTTTGTTGTTATTGAGTTCAGGGAGTTTATTTTTCACCTTTTTTGATGACTTTATCCTGATTTTTAGCCACAAAATCCTTCCAACCACGATAAGCTTTCACCGATTCGGGTTTGCCGAGCTGGAGGAAATGGCAATAGGCAGCAGCCAACCCGTCGGTTGCATCTAATTGTGGCAACATCTGATCCGCAGGAATATTCAGGTAGCGACGCAACATGTCGGCTACCTGTTCTTTCGAAGCACTTCCGTTACCGGTAATGGCCATCTTGATTTTCAGGGGGGCATACTCGGTAATGGGGATTTGCCGGTATAAAGCAGCCGACATGGCCACTCCTTGGGCACGACCCAGTTTAAGCATGGATTGCACGTTCTTTCCGAAGAAAGGCGCTTCGATAGCCAGGTAATCCGGCTTGAATTCATCAATCAGCGACAATGTCCGGTTGAAAATTTTCCCCAGCTTTTCGTAATGATCCTTGTATTTTTTCAGGTCCAGCACCCCCATGGCCATCATTGTGGTTTTATTCCCCGATACTTTCAGCAGTCCGTACCCCATGATGGTGGTACCCGGGTCGATACCCAATATAATTTTCTCCTGATTATCCTTCATTTGATTAGCTCCAATACGGTGGTGAATAATAAAACATTCTCTCCGAACAGCAAGGCACAATTTCTTTCCATGGCCGAACCAAATTTCCGGTTCCAGGCGCCCAGTTCCTGCATGTCAGCAACATGATACTGAACGGAATAGGAGGTCCCATCCTGACCATGATCGCTTAATACCTTTGCCAGTCGTGGTTCCGTGAAATAACCCGACGCGACCATGTCTGGTATATGCGAGTTGTTTACCCATTGCAACCATTGATCGGTAACTTTATCAGCCACTAAGAAAGTGATATTATAAATCAGCATGAAGGAATATATATATATATTTAGAAATATTTCCACAAATGTAGGTAAAATTTCCAAAACTTGCTTATCTTTGCACCGCAATTTCAAAATCAAAAGCGGGGGTTTAGCTCATCTGGCTAGAGCGCGACACTGGCAGTGTCGAGGTGACCGGTTCGAGTCC
>JAQVNN010000010.1 GCA_028703105.1 Paludibacter sp.
ATGCTCAACAATGGAAGAATGGCGAAAAGTTTTTTCAAATATGGTCTAACTTTTATCGCTACAGTACTCCTAAATGCTCATTATCAATCGAATATAGATATTTTTAAATTTTTGTCATGTACTTAGACATTTTTGTTTAAAATAGTATTTCCGTTGTTTGCCACAGGTGTAAGATGTTACTCTCTGTACTCACCTCTATTCATCCTTTTCGGGTAATCAACCGTATAATGCAACCCCCGGCTTTCTTTTCTCCTCAGCGCATGTTTAATAATCAGATAAGCTACACTGATGACATTTCTGAGTTCACATAATTCGCGTGAAACGACTGATCTGTCAAATAAATCTTCCGTTTCTTTAAAAAGAATTTCCAGGCGGCTCATCGCTCTTTTCAAACGCAGATTTGAGCGGACAATTCCCACATACGTACTCATTATCTGTTCAACTTCCCTGAAACTCTGCGTAATTAACACCATTTCCTCGGGCAACTTGGTACCCTCATCGTCCCAGTCAGGAATCAATTCATTCCAGGTATATGTTCCGATGTACTTAACTGCATCTTTAACCGCAGCATCCGCATAAACAATCGCTTCAATCAGCGAATTTGATGCCAAGCGGTTAGCACCATGCAAGCCCGTACACGAACATTCACCTGCAGCATATAGCCGGTTGATCGATGAGCGCGCATTCAAATCCACAGCAATTCCTCCGCAAAGATAATGTTGGGTCGGAGAAACCGGGATATAATCTTTGGTAATATCGACACCCAATTCCAAACATTTTTTATAAATATTCGGAAAGTGTTTCTTTGTTTCCTTTGCATCTTTATGCGTCACATCCAGGAACACATAATCATGCCCCCTGGTTTTCATCTCATTGTCAATTGCCCTTGCTACAATATCACGGGGAGCCAGCGAACCTCTTTCATCGTATTTGTGCATAAACTCCCGCCCATCCTGCGTCCTCAACACTGCACCATATCCCCGGATAGCTTCGGTAATCAGGAAAGTTGGCCTTTCGCCGGGGTGATATAGTGCGGTAGGATGAAATTGCACAAACTCCATATCACTGATTACGCCACGCGCCCGGTGTACCATTGCAATGCCGTCGCCGGTTGCCACATCAGGGTTTGTAGTTGTCGCATACACGCTGCCAATACCTCCGGTAGCAAGCAGGGTCACCTTCGACAAAAAAGTATGAATATGATTAGTCTCCTGATTCAACACATAAGCGCCATAACACTCAATATTCGGAGTATGCATGGTTACCACTTCTCCTAAGTGATGTTGAGTAAGAATTTCAATAGCAAAATAATTTTCAAAAACCTCAATATTTTTCTCAGAACGAAGTTTCCGGATCAGCGCCTGCTGAATTTCGAAACCAGTATTATCCTTGTGATGCAAAATACGGAATTCACTGTGGCCGCCTTCTTTGTGCAAATCAAATTTACCCTTCTCATCACGATCAAAATCAATTCCCCAGCTCAGCAACTCATCTATTTGTTCCGGAGCTTCTTTTATCACTTTTTCTACAGCGGCAAGGTCACAATGACCATCCCCGGCATTCAGCGTATCAGCAATGTGTTTTTCAAAACTGTCGGGACTATATGTCACCGCCGCGATACCTCCCTGCGCGTAAGCCGTGTTCGAGTTATCAAGCGACGATTTACTGAGCAGGGCTACCTTTCCATAGCGGCATGCTTTCAGGGCAAAACTTATCCCGGCGATACCACTGCCAATAACCAGGAAATCAAACTTTCGTGTCAAAATCTTATCATTTTCAGAGCTTTTTAATATAAGCCCTGCGTTTTTTATGATTTACATGCTCAAAACTTTCCCATTGAGATGCCATCTTGGTATTTGTTTCCAATTCGGGATTTGTTTCAGCAAACTTATATCCGTTTTTTGCCGCATTGGGCATCATTTCAGCAAAAACAATGGCATTAACACCCTTATTCTGATAATCAGGATGAACCGACATCAAATACAAGTCGATAATATCGTTTTTGTTTAACGCACGCAACATATACCACCATCCAAGTGGAAACAGATGTCCTTTTGCTTTCTGGAGCGCTTTTGTAAAACTAGGCATAGCAATTCCCAACGCAATCAGATCATCTTTCTCATTCGCAACGAGTACTACCGTATCCAGACGGAAAAAACTGAAATACAACTTAATATAAAAATATATCTGATCTTCATTCAGTTTAGTAAAACCGAACAAGTCTTTATAACTTTCATTCAGTAAGTCAAATATCTTTTTGGCGTATTTGTTTACAACCTCTTTTTTTGAATTCAGTTTAACAGGATGTAAATTATATTTTTGTTTTACAACCTCTGCTATTCTGAAAAATCTTTCAGGAAACACTTCCGGCACAGTAATAAGATATTCATTCCAATCAACTTCTTTGACAAACCCTAATCTTTCGTAATGCTGAATATAATAGGGATAATTGTAAATTGTTGCCAGTGTACCCGGTTTATCATACCCTTCTATCAACGCACCCTCATTATCCAAGTCCGTAAAACCAAGCGGTCCGTGCAGGTGCTCCATCCCTTTTGATTTGGCCCATTTTTCAACAACGTCAAAAAGAGCATCAGACACTTTCGGATCATCAATAAAATCGACCCATCCAAAACGAGCATTCTTATGATTCCACGTTTTATTGGCCACAGGATGTATGATTCCTGCAATGCGACCCACTATTTTCCTCCCGCGATAGGCAAGAAAATACGCCGTTTCACAAAAATCCAGGGCAGGATTTTTCCCCTTTGAAAGATTCATAAAGTCGTCCATCATCAAAGGAGGAGCAGCATAAGGGCAGTCTTTGTACATGTTGATACCAAACCAGATAAACTTCTTCAACTCTTTTTTTGTACTGACTTCTTTAATGACAACTGACATCTTAATTAAATTTGGGTTTATACTTGACTCAATTGAGGCGTAAAATTAAAGTATTATTTTATAAAAGTAGCATATTCCTTTTTAAAAAAGAACAAATAAAAAATCAAAAAACAGATTATCAGCAACTTAATCAACTCTTAATTTATTTTTTCTAACATAAAAAAGCACAAGTAATATGATTGCCGTACCTATACCAATGCTATAAGAAATCACGGGAGACATGCTGAATCCTTCCGGAGCCAATAAAATATAAGTCACTGTTACAGCCGTCATAAACAAGGCCGGTAGAAGAGATATTCCATAGAACTTTTTACGTTTTGCCAGGTAAACTGTGATTGCCCACAGGGTAAAAACCGATAAAGTTTGGTTCCACCAGGCAAAATATCTCCAGATTATGTCAAAATTAACTTGTAAAAGAGTAAATGTAATGATAAAAATTGGCAGAGCCAGGATCAACCGGTTTTTAAACGCGTGTTGATCAAGCTTTATAAAATCGGCTGTCATCAACCTGGCTGATCTCAATGCCGTATCACCAGTAGAGAGGGGAGCCGCAACTACGCCCAGTAAAGCCAAAAATCCTCCAACTGGTCCCAGCCAGGATTTAGCAATCACATCCACCACCACTGCCGGTTTGTTAGCCGTAGGCGCCAATTCTGCCACAAACTCCTGCAAGCCTTGCACTGAACCGAAAAAACTTGAGGCAGCGGCAGCCCAAATCAGAGCAACAATGCCTTCGGCGACCATGGAACCATAAAAAATTCTTCTACCATATTTTTCATTCTGAATACAACGCGCCATCAGAGGCGATTGTGTCGCATGAAATCCTGAAATAGCTCCACAAGCGATGGAAACAAACATCATCGGGAATATGGGAAGATTATTCGGATGCTGATTGGCAAATCCGGATGTAAATTCGGGAACAGGAGCATCATTGACATACATCGCTATCATGATGCCGAGTGCCATAATAAGCAAAGCAACACCAAAAAAAGGATAAATCTTGCCGATGATTTTATCAATAGGTAAAAGCGTTGCCAGGATATAATACGTAAAAATGATGATTGCCCACCAGGTAACTCCAATATAACCTGAACTCATATTATTCAGTAACTCTGCCGGTCCGGAAACAAACACTGCTCCAACAAGCACCATCAAACCGATAGAGAAAAAGCGCATGAAAATTTTCACTCCATTGCCAAGCTCTTTCCCAACAAGTTCCGGCTGACCGGCTCCATTGCTTCTTACCGACATCATGCCTGACATATAGTCGTGCACGGCACCACCAAAAATAGTTCCCAACACAATCCACAAAAAAGCAGCAGGTCCGTACATCACTCCCATGATTGCACCAAAGATCGGTCCAAGACCGGCAATATTCAAAAACTGGATTAAAAAAGCTTTCCACCAAGGTAGCGGAACATAATCAACACCATCCGGATTCGCGACAGAAGGAGTAGGGCGATCTTTTTCAACGCCAAAGACACGTTCTGTGATTCCTCCGTAAATAAAATAACCTGCTATTAAGAGCAGTACGGCAAAAGTAAAAGATACCATGATTATCGGTTAATTTAACATACTATCAGAAATTTTCCTGAAAAATCAACCACAAAAGTAATCATTTTTTTTAAAACAGGCTACCTATCTGATAAACCAGGAATGCTATCAACCAGGCAAGGGCAGTAGTATATACCATAGTAAAAATTGCCCAACCCCAGTTTGCTTCTTTGCGGATGGCTGCAATCACGGCAACACAGGGAAAATAGATCAGGATAAAAAGCATAAACGCTATACTGACCAACGGAGTAAACACCTGTTGACCTTTTAATACTCCGGTATTGTGCTTTTGTTCTATTAATTTGTGCTTCAGGGTTTCCTGAGCCTCATTGTCAACATCCTGTCCCGATTGATAAAGCACTGCCATTGTACTGACTACAATTTCTTTAGCAGCGAGTCCGGTCAGAATACTCACCCCCATTTTCCAGTCGAATCCTAACGGACGAAGTAGTGGTTCAATGGCATGCCCCATCCTGCCAATATACGATTTTTCCTGCCTCTCAGACTCGCGCGCAAGCTCAAACTGTTTGACTTTCAAATCCTTATCCTCACCAGACAGTGATTCCTGCCATTCTACTTCCTGAATTTTCGCCTCATAATCAACAACATACTTTACATCACGTGGATAATAACCTAAGGCCCAGATCATAATTGAAGCAACCAGAATGACACTTCCCATTTTTTTCAGGTACTGTTGTCCTTTGTGCCACATATGCATGAGGGTATTGCGCAAGGTCGGAATACGATAAGGAGGAAGTTCCATCACGAAAGACACATCTTTTTTTGCAAATGCCACCTTTTTCATAATCAACGCCGTTATAATAGCCAGCAAGATTCCTGTAAAATAGATGAAAAATAATACGATTCCTTGATTCCTGGGAAAAACAGCAGATATCAGTAATACATATACAGGCAACCGGGCGCTGCACGACATAAATGGTGTGATGATCATCGTCAGAATCCGATCCTTCCGGTTTTCGAGCGTACGTGTAGCCATAATCGCCGGCACGTTACACCCAAAACCCATGATGAGCGGGATAAACGATTTTCCGTGCAGACCGATTTTATGCATCAGTTTATCCATGATAAAAGAAGCCCTGGACATGTATCCTGTGTCTTCCATCAAAGAAATAAAGAAAAATAAAATAAGAATATTGGGAAGAAAAATGATTACCCCTCCCACTCCGCCGATGACACCATCAACCAGCAAAGCTTTTAGCGGACCTTCAGGCATCCTTGCTGAAACCCAATTACTCAACAACCCAACTCCGGCATCTATCCATTCCATGGGGTAACTTCCAAGCGTAAAGGTAGTTTGGAACATCAACCATAAGAAGAAGAAAAATATAGGAAATCCCCAGAAACGATGGGTAAGCAAATCGTCAATTTCACGAATGACACGTTTTGCTTTCTTCGGTTCCTTGTACGTTTCGCGAAGAGCTCCCGCTATAAAGCCATATTTTGCATCTGTTAAAATTGTTTCCGAGCTTTCCCCGTATTCTTCTTCAAGAAAATGGATGTTTTTCTTCGTGATCTTTTTAATATCATCATAATTCGGGAGTTTTTTAAGCATCTCCCTGATTGGCTTATCATGTTCCAGCAATTTAACAGCAATGAAACGCGACGAGATTTTATCTGTAAGCGATGGGTTTTTCCATACCACATCCTGAATTTCTTTGATGCTTTTTTCAATCAATTTTCCATAATTGATGTGGACATGACGCAGAATGGGATCTCTGTCCTCATACACTTCAATCAATTTTGAGAAAAGCTTGGGTATGCCCTTTCCTTTGGATGCAACCGTTGGGACAATAGGAATACCCAACATCTTACCCAAGGCCTCGTAGTCAAACTCCACCCCTTTCTTTTTGAGCTCATCATACATATTAAGGGCAATTACTACCCTGATATTCATATCGATAAGCTGAGTTGTCAAAAATAAGTTTCGCTCCAGATTGGAGGCGTCCACCACATTGATAACAATATCGGGCATTTTCTTCAGGATATGAGTGCGCACATACAACTCCTCCGGTGAATATTCAGTAATAGAATAAGTTCCAGGCAAATCGACGATATTAAAAGTATATCCTCCCTGTTTAAACTTAGCTTCTTTAGCGTCAACCGTAACACCGCTGTAATTTCCTACTCTTTCATGAGAACCGGAAGCATAGTTGAACAAAGTAGTTTTACCGCTGTTTGGATTACCTACCAATGCAACATTGATTACTTTGCCTTTTTCAATGGCTGATTTTTTCAAACTATCCTCATCAATAATAGTCCCTTGAAAATCATCAGGCAAGACCTGATCAGCCATTTCAGCCGACACCACCTCAACCAATTCCGCCTCACTTCGCCGCAACGATATTTTGTAACCCATGATTTCATATTCAATCGGGTCAAACAAAGGTGCACTTTTAATAACAGTAACCTTCTTCCCTTTCACAAAGCCCATTTCGGTGATACGTTTACGAAAAGCGCCACGACCGAGGACTTTGGTAATGATTGCTTCATCGCCGGTTTTTAAGTCGGAAAGACAGGTATGTCGGGTATTCATATTGATATAATTGCAACAAAGAATCTATTCACAGCAGCAACGACCTGACAACTTGAAAGTTGTTGCATGCCAGCTCAAAAATTTTAGACTCGCAAAGATAAAACAAATTTCTTCGGATAAACAATCCCCATTATTAGGTAGATTTAAAAATCAGCATCAGGTAAAATGATGATAAAAAAATCCCCGGCAACTATGCTACCGGGGATTTTCATTATCTTAATCTAAGATTATTTCACTGAATCCATGTATGCAATTAAATCAAGGCATTTGTTTGAATAGCCCCATTCATTGTCATACCAGCTAACTAATTTCACAAAATTACCATTCAACGCGATACCTGCCCCAGCATCAAAAATTGAAGTACGAGCATCTGAAGTAAAATCAGTTGAAACAACAGAATCTTCAGTATAACCAAGGATACCTTTCATTTCATTTTCAGAAGCTGATTTCATTGCTGCTTTAATTTCATCGTAAGTAGCTGATTTTTCCAGACGAACGGTCAGGTCAACTACAGAAACATCAGCAGTCGGCACACGGAAAGCCATACCAGTCAGTTTACCGTTCAGAGAAGGAATAACTTTACCTACCGCTTTAGCAGCACCTGTAGAAGAAGGAATGATGTTACCCAGTATAGAACGTCCACCTCTCCAGTCTTTTTTAGAAGGAGCATCTACTGTTTTTTGTGTATTGGTAGCAGCATGAACTGTTGTCATCAATCCTTCAACAATACCAAATTTATCGTTCACTACTTTTGCAATAGGAGCTAAACAGTTTGTTGTACAAGAAGCGTTGGAAACAATGTTCATATCAGCTTTATAAGCATCTAAATTTACTCCACAAACAAACATAGGAGCATCAGCAGAAGGAGCTGAAATAACCACTTTTTTTGCTCCACCAGCCAGGTGAGCTTTGGCTTTGTCAATTGTAGTGAAAACACCTGTTGATTCTACAACATAATCTGCACCAGCTGCACCCCATTTGATATTTGCGGGATCCATTTCAGCAAAAAAGGCAACTTCTTTTCCATTCACAATCAATTTACCGTCTTTGTTTTCTGCAGTACCGTTAAACTTACCGTGTACAGTATCATACTTCAACATATAAATCAAATAATCAAGATCCAGGAACGGATCATTTACTGCAACGACCTGTATGTCGTTTCTTTGCTGAGCTGCACGGAAGACTAAACGTCCGATACGGCCAAAACCATTGATACCTACTTTAATCATTTTATTATGTATTTAAAATTGAGTTTACAAATTCGGGTGCAAATTTACTAATTTCTATCTGGTTGACAAAAATAATTCTGTATTATTTTCATTTTGCAATCTCTGGTTGACAATCAGTTAAAAACTCTTTTTTTGACATAAAGGGTAGTAATGAAGGTTAGGGGAGTTTAGAAATTAACTAATTTTTGATAGCTAGTCAGGTTTATACAAGAAATTCATGTAAATTTGCGGATAAAAAATTTTAAAGTAATGGAAATTTCAGGAAAAATTATTGCAGTATTACCTTTGCAATCCGGTGAAGGAAAGAACGGTCCCTGGCGCTCTCAAGATTATGTTTTAGAGACCCAGGAACAATATCCTAAAAAAGTGTGTTTTAATTTATTTGGAAATAAAATCGATCAGTTCCCGATTGCTATAGATGATCAGGTAAATGTTAGTTTTGACATTGAAAGCCGGGAATGGAACGGACGGTGGTACACGTCAATACGGGCATGGAAAGTTGAGAAAGCGCCTGTAAACGGAGAAACTGTCAATTCTGGTGATGATGCTTATGGCACTCCTCCCCCTCCGGTTCCTCCTGTATTCGACGCATCGTCTTCTGATGAGGGTTCAGGATTACCTTTTTAACAGTTCTGTAATTTACTCGATTGGATAAAAGTATTACCTGAAATGAATGGCGGCACAGATTTATCGGTTGCCGCCATGATTTTATAGAATCCTGGCTACATTGTACCCGGAAAAGTATGTATCAATACATGCGATTAAAAAGCATATCCCAGATTCAACGACAATGGAATTTTCACGGCCTCGTTATTGGGAAAAATATTCCCGTTTGAGTAATGCCCAATCTTCAATTCTACATTATATCTCCGCTCTTCTCCAAAAAATATCCCTGCCCCCATGTTATCCATAAAAGTAAATTTCTCTCCGGTATCATATCCGTCAATTATCTTCTTTGAAATAAACGTCGGAGCAGCCACTGTATAATAAAAATAAGCATCAAACGAGTTCGTCTGCAGAAAATTCAAACGGAAAACCGGGAATAGCGAGAATGTAAAAAATTGCTCTTCAGGTCTGTTCGTATTCCCGTGTTTTCCTGTTGTTTGCCATACCGAAGCATTAATTCCCCAGTCGAGTGCAAAAAATTTTGCACTATGAAACACATTCCGCTGATAATTCAAAGAAAGGCCTTGTTTAACGTGCGCCATACCTCCCCAAAAAACCGGAAAATATTGATTCGATACAAAATTATTGACACCATACCCCAGGATGTTACTGGTATATCCGATCTGCAACCACTGTTTCGGGTGAATCATACCTCCTTCAGCTGTTTTCTGAATCTGTTTCTCAGTATAAGGAATAAAATTATATGAAAAGCCCGTTCCTACAAAAGAAGTAGAAGGCTGTTTTCTGCTTTCAGAAGCCGGAGAATAATTACTTACCAATTGCAATGCCCATTTTTTGTTGATATGATATTTCAACCCGGCTCCAAACAAAAGAGTTGCAAAATTAGCATCTTTGACGACCGGTTTGTTGTTAGCATCCTCAAACCCGGCCCGGGTAATGATACCCAAACCTCCTTCCCCATAAATTGAAAATTTATTCCCGATGGGCAGTTTTCCTTTCAGTGTAAAACCCCCGACATTGGTCCAGACCGAACCATAGCCTTCATTTTCACGGGCATTATCAGTATAAGCATATTTAACCCAGGCAACCGGACGCATATAGGTTACCTGTGCTGCTAGGTAATCATTAAAATCATATCCCCAGAGAACGAGGCGTACTGCCATATGGGGAACATTAACCTCACCAGACAACTCATATCCCGGCTCTAACTGAGCAGCTCCAAAAGGATAATTAATATACCCCAGGTTTACTTCAAAATAAGAACGCTGAAGCAAAGGGGGGATTTGCGATCTTTCATCTTGGGCTGTCAGATTTAAAGTATTCAGCAATAAAAACGTTAAGAAAAGTCCGACAAACTTAAAACCTCGATTGTTTTTTTTCATACAATAACTTTTTAATTTTTTATGGGCGTACAGAACCTTCGACAAATAAAACAACCATCTCCTTCTGGTGTTTGATGATTGTTCTAATCATGACGATTTCATTCTATTCTAGGTTATACGCTTACACTTTTTTATGATGATAGATACAAGCAGCAGCTCTTTGGGCAGTACCAGGTTCACCCAGTTTTTCTCTGAGTATTTTATATGAGGATATCATTTCCTTGCGGTACCCCTCATCATTCAGGATACGCGACATTTCACCCGTTAAATTTTCGACTGTGAACAAATGAGCATACAATTCCCTGACAACCTCCTTTTGAGCAAGGATATTAACCAAAGAAATGTACTTCGTTTTTATAATGAGTTCTTTTGCCCAATAAGCTAACCTCCCCAACATAACATGATATACAACAACCTGTGGAGTTCCGATAAGCGCTGTTTCCAATGTAGCTGTCCCTGAATTGACAACGGCAATATCTGCATGAAAAATCAGCTGATAAGGATGGTGCTTTATGACAGGATAATTATTCCCATTCATAAACTCATGATAAAAAGCAGTATGCACTGAATTCACGCCCGAGATAACAATTTGATAATTCGAAAATTTCCGGGCTGCGGCAATCATTTTGGGAAGACAAGCTGCAATTTCTTGTTTACGACTACCCGGCAACAAGGCAATGATGGGTTTTTCGGACAAGAAATATTTTTTCTTAAAATAGCTGGACTCTTCTGTCTTATCCAGGTGTTCATGAACAGAGTCAACCGATGGATTTCCTACATATTCAACCTCATAATTATGAGAAGCATAAAATTCTTTTTCAAAAGGAATAATTGTAAGCATCTGATTTACATCACGCTTAATTTGTTTAATCCGGTTTGATTTCCATGCCCATACCGAGGGTGAAATATAATAATAGACAGGTATTCTGATGCTTTTCCGGACATATGTTGCGATCTTCAGGTTAAAACCGGGATAATCAATCAACACCACGACATCCGGTTGAAATTTGACGATGGCTTTTTTACAGGCACTAAAATTCTTCCTGATAGTTGACAAATTTTTCAACACCGACCAAAAACCCATAAAAGCCATATCCTTAATATGTTTTACAGGTCTGACTCCAGATGCTGCACGCATCAGATCTCCTCCAAAAAACTGAAACTGACATTCAGCATCAAGTTGTTTTAACTCATTCATAAGAGACGCTCCGTGTAAATCACCGGAAGCTTCTCCTGCAATAAGAAAATATTTCATATGTTAATCATTTAAATAATTTATCCTGCCCAACCTTCCCGGTCGAGATTTCTGTAATTAATCGCTTCAGCAATGTGATGCGAACATATATGTTCTGAACCATCCAGGTCTGCTATGGTTCGGGATACTTTCAGGATTCTATCGTATGCCCTCGCCGACAAATTTAAACGTTTCATTGCATTTCTGAGTAATTCTGCTCCTGATTTATCAGGAACAGCAAATTTTCGTTGTAACTTTGAAGTCATTTGCGCATTGCAGTAAACACCTTCGATGTCCTTAAATCGTATTTCCTGAATCTGCCGCGCCTTTATCACCCTGTCACGAATCTGTTCACTTTTCTCTGCTTCTCGTTTTTCTGATAGCTTTTCAAAAGGAACCGGTACTATTTCAATATGTATATCAATCCGGTCTAACAAAGGACCTGATATCCTACTTAGGTATTTCTGAACAACACCTGCCCCACAGACACACGGTTTCTCCGGGTGATTGTAATAACCGCAGGGACAAGGATTCATGGACGCTACCAACATAAAACTTGCCGGATAGTCCACTGAAAATTTAGCCCGCGAGATGGATATTTTTCTATCTTCAAGCGGTTGACGCATCACCTCGAGTACCGAACGCTTAAATTCCGGCAGTTCATCCAGAAAGAGTACCCCGTTATGTGCCAGTGATATTTCTCCCGGCTGAGGAAAAGCTCCGCCACCTACCAAAGCCACATCTGAAATTGTATGATGCGGACTCCGGAACGGACGTTGCGACACCAAGGCAGTATTGTTGTCAGTATTTCCTGCCACAGAATGGATTTTTGTGGTTTCCAGGGCTTCTTCCAAGGTCATGGGAGGCATAATTGTAGGCAAACGTTTTGCCATCATTGACTTTCCCGCTCCTGGCGGTCCGACTAAAATAATATTATGTGATCCGGCAGCTGCCACCTCCAGGGCACGCTTAACATTTTCCTGACCTTTCACATCTGAAAAATCAATCTCCACATGGTCCTGACCAGCATAAAACAGCTCCGCTGAGTCCACTTTTACAGGCTCCAATGACTTCTTATCATTTAAAAAAGCAATAACTTCCGTGATGTCGCTGACACCATACACATCAATCCCTGCAACTACCGCAGCTTCTTTTGCATTCTGATATGGAACCAGCAAACCTTTGAAACCAGCTTCTCTGGATTTAATTGCGATAGGCAATGCTCCTTTTATGGGCTTCATTCCCCCATCAAGCGATAATTCACCCATAAGCACATAATCCCCCAGCACATCCGTCCTGATTTGGTTCGATGCAGCCATGATGCCAACAGCCAATGGCAAATCATAAGCAGACCCTTCTTTTCTGATATCCGCGGGAGCCATATTGATAACAACCTGCATCCGCGGGAGTTTTTTCCCTGAAAATGAAAGTGCAGAAGCTATTCTTTCATGACTTTCTCTGACCGCATTATCTGGTAATCCGACAATTAAAAAACGAATTCCCTGACTGACATTTACCTCTATGGTAACAATGGTAGCAGTTATCCCCTGTACAGCAGCACCAAATGTTTTTACTAACATAGTTAATCGGTTATTTTTGAAACAAACAGTAACGGGCACAAAAATACAACTATTTTTACAGAATTATTCCTTCGAAAAGTAAAAAAACAATGCAAAATGTATAAAACACAGAAGCATTAACCTTAAAAAAAACAAAAAGGACTGCAATTGATCAATTGCAGTCCTTTGAAAAGATATAATCAATTTTAATTAATGACCTGAAAGATAACTGGAAATGCCATCCTGTGTTGGTTTTAATGCCTTATCTCCTTTTTTCCAGTTGGCAGGGCATACTTCTCCGTATTCTTCTGTAAACTGAAGAGCGTCAATTAAACGGATGACCTCATCCACACTACGTCCCAAAGGCATATCATTTACAACCTGATGGCGAACTACCCCAGATTTATCTATCAGAAACAATCCCCTGTATGCTTTGGCTTCTCCGATGAAAACTTCATTACCCTCCTCATCATAAGTTTCTTCTCCAGCGAGCACATCATATGCTTTTGATATGGCCAGTGTCTGATCAACCACTATCGGGTACTTTACGCCTTGAATACCTCCTTCGTTGGTGGGTGTCTGAAGCCACTTCCAGTGTGAAAATTCTGAATCGGTTGAAGCTCCGATTACCACTACATCGCGTGATTCAAATTCTGCAATTTTATTCTGAAATGCAATTAACTCTGTCGGACAAACAAATGTAAAGTCTGCCGGATAAAAGAAAAATACAACATATTTTTCTCCTTCATATTGTTTTAATGAAAAATTTTCAACAATCTCTCCTCCGTTTACAACAGCTTTTGTATTGAAAACAGGAGCTTTTTTACCTACTAATACTGACATATACTGTGTTTTTGATTGATAATTTAACTATTTGTAATGAATGCAAAGTTAAATCATTTTTTCAAGACAAAAGCACAAACAACTATTGAATGTATTTATAGGGATATAGATGGAATGAATAGTGGTTAGCGGTTAATTAAAATATTAGATTTTTGGCGTTTGGCATTAAACCATATATATCAACACCGTAGCATAGGTGACAATTCCTTCTTTACGACCAACAAAGCCCATTTTTTCGGAAGTTGTCGCTTTGATGGATATCTGATCCGGTGAGCACGCCATCACTTCTGCCAAACAGAGCTGCATTGCCTGGATATGAGGATTTATTTTGGGTTCTTCTGTACAAATCGTACAGTCTGCGTTCCCAAACTCAAAACCATTTGACCTCAACAAGAGCATTGTTTCTTTCAGGAGTATTTTACTGTCGATATTTTTAAACTCAGCAGCTGAATCCGGGAAATGATAGCCGATATCACGCAGATTTGCAGCACCGAGAAGTGCATCACAAAGCGCATGAATCAACACATCAGCATCAGAATGTCCAAGCAAGCCGACAGGATGTTCAATTTTAACACCTCCCAACCACAGCTCGCGTGAAGGAGCAAACTGATGTACGTCATAACCAAAACCTACCCTTATATTCACTGAATACTATCAATACAATTAATTAAACAAGGTGCCCTCATTAACGCATCAGATTCTGCAACCCAAATAAGTCGAACGACAAAGAAAACCGAAGGGTTTGATCCAAGGGACTAGTCTGGGCAATTGATATAATATAAGAGGCATCCAGTTGAAATACGTTCAGTTTAAAACCTGCACCGGCAGTAAAAAATTTGCGGTTTCCCTTGTTCTGATGTTCATTAAAGTATCCGGCACGAACGGAGAATTGATTATTATAAACATACTCAGCACCAGCCGACCAGGATATCTCCTGTAATTCTTCTTTATATCCTCCCGGGGCATCATTGAAAGAAGAAAGAATTCCCTGTAAGGAAGTCATTTCATTATAATAATTTATATTCTCTGCCGTTTTCGTGTAATCCATAGTCGGCACCAGCATTTTATAAGCATCCGCACTGAAAGACAAGCGTTGATACTCATCTATAGGATAATCGAACGAAGTTCCCAAACGTATATTAGCCGGAATAAAACTACTGGAAGCACGCTCATCATAAGATATTTTCGACCCTATATTAGACACATTCAGACCAAAGGCAAGACTTCCGTCCCCTGAATACATTTGTACCGGAGTTTTGTAATACATCGCAACATCGGCAGCGACAGCTACTCCGGGATAAATTTCAGAACCCCCGGCCATATTTGTTCCGTTATTCAAGTCTGAATAAATAAAACGCAAGGCTGCTGCTGCCGAAAAATTTTCAAACAATTTTTGTGAATAAGCCACATCTACTGCAAATTCGTTCGGATATGCTTTGGCCCAGTCACGCCCAGTATAGTCTGTCATTAAAACTTTACCTAAAGAAAAATATCGTAGAGAAGCGCTCAACGCCCGTCTCTGATCAAACTTCCAATAACCTGCCAGGTATGTTAGGTTAATATCACTTACCAACTGTCTCAACCAGGGAGTAAAAGAAAAAACTAATCCTGCATCACTTTCAGCAAAAACATATTTCGCGGGATTCCAGAATTGAGCACTAACATCGGAAGAGGTTGCAGCACCTACGTCTCCCATCCCGGCTCCCCTTGCATCAGGAGAAATAGTGAGTGAGGGAACAGCTGAAATAATCGGGTTACTTGGAGCTTCTTCTGAAAACAAAACACTATGTACTGCAAACAAAAGAATGAACAGGAACGAAATTTTTTTCATTTTTATATTGTTTCTGAATGTTATTATCCTATCTGATTATCTGTAAATTGTAATTAAATTAACGAAAAACAATGGTTTTATTGTGTTTACCGGCTTACTCCACAACAAATAATTTATTAATTTTTGAATATGCTGTTTTCGAATTCGACTGAACGCTAACACGATACAAATATATGCCTGTAGGAAGCTTTTTACCGGTTGCATCACGCACATCCCAGGATATTTCGTTCAGCGTTGTTTGTTGAAAACTCCAAATCTTACGCCCGGAAAGGTCAAAAATATCTACTTGCGCATTCAACACTGATTCAGGGCGATCATGTTCAATCACAAATTTTGTATTAAATCGAACCGGATTCGGATAATTATAAACACTGAATATTTGAGGTTCCAATCCTTTTACCACCTCAAACTCAATGGCCTGAGTTGAAGAATTATTTAACAGATCCCAGACCCTGAATGTAAGTGTGTGTTTCCCAGACCGCAACTCTGGTAATTTATACCTGATTGTTCCCTGAGAGAAGTCATTTTCAGCTGATTTATAATAATCATTAAGAATATATGATTTCCCGGGATCTTCGTCTATGGTAAGCATGATGTCATGTCCGAATCCACTTCCAACCTGATTAATTCCATTAATATCACTGACATGGGCAATTAACAGAGGCGTCTCATTCACTTTATCTCCTGATTTAAATTCTGCAGTATTCAGGTACATGTTAATCTCTGGGCCGTCTTCTTCATCGGGAGAATTCGGATTAGATCCTCCTATGAGGAAGTTCTCAAAATGCCCCTGAGCTTCATAACCACTAGAATCACAAGAAGCATAAAAGTTTATCCGGCCTGTGCCATAATTATATTTTATATCTTTGGGCAACATGAATGTCAGTTCAAAACGCCCGTCAACTACTTCGGTAAGTCCTGAAAACAACTTATTCTGACGATCTTTATATACAAAAGCATCTTTCCCATTATTATTTTTCAGAGTAGAAATGGTTTGTATTTTATCAAAAACTGTGGCATGCAGAGAACCATTGAAATCATTAACCGGATTCCCGTTCTTGTCAGCAATATAACCCTCAATTTTAGCTACTGACAATGCCCGCAAGGTATCATTCCCCTGAATGGAGGTATCATTAATTTTATCAGTCACGACATGATATTTGTCGGGATAATTCAGCCTAAGCGCAGGGTCTCCCATATACACATACGACAACTTGTTTAATTCACTGCCTAGGGTGTTTTTCGCGCGTGCTATCACATCTCCTATTCTCAGGTATTTTCCATTTTCCTGAGAAAACAGGTAGTAGTTTATCCATTTGTTGATATTGTAATTCTGTGAAGCAAAAACTGGTCTGGCAGCAGATACAATACCAATTCCACCTCCAACAGGATTTAATAAAACCTGCTCTCCGGCTGAAACTGCAGGCTGGTCAAACTGGAGAAAATTACACGTTACTGCCACCCACAATGGCAAACTTGTATTTGAAAGATTTTTCACATCTGCTGTCGATAAAATCTGCTCATTTGTCCAACCATTCGCATTTGCATGCCCGGTAAAATCTAGCAGAAACAGTCCATTTCTCAACAAATTATGGAACTGAGCATGGGCAATAGGATAAGATTCTCCACTGGCATTGGTTTCCTGCTGATAAGCATCTAAATAGATTTTCGTAATCTGGAAAGATGGATTTATCCGGCTGACCATTAAAGCAACACTATCTGCTTGTTTCATATGCATGTTAGCATCTTCGTCATCTGCCAGATAACAAATTTGATTTTTCCAAATGCCCCGGTTTTCATTATTCATATAACCGATGGTTTTGGAAACCACATTCGTTGCCTCTTTTACAGTAGAAACAGGGAACCTCCCAACCCCAATATCCATGGTATGTGAAGGTACCTGAGTTCCTTCAGAATCTTCTAAAAAAGCGTAATAATCATCGGTAACATAAGAATTAGTTTCTTCCAGTGAATTTTCCGCCTGATATGTAAAGACAAAACTCTCGTTTGATGCACGAAGCACTCGGCGGTTATCAAAAGAGCCTTTTCCAAAAAGCAAGAGGTATTTAGGACGTTTCGAGGCATCTCCTGACTGTATTGCGTTATCATACAACATCTTCATCACCCAGCGATAAGCTGTAGCATCCGGAGTTCCGGATGAAAATTCATTATACACCTGTTCAGTCGTTACCGCTTCCACCGTTATTTCACCCATGTCGTTATGAGCCTGAGCAAGTCGTTGCGCCTGTTGCACAAAGTTTGGATGAGAGATAATCACCATATCAGCCTGAAGCATGCCATGCAAATTCTGATTCGGTACATTTCCAACAATTTCAGGTCTTTCAAAGGCAGAAGACAAGGTTGGGTCAATTGCCAGATATGTTTTAGGTGTTTTATTGTTCCCGTAGAAACTTAGCGAGCCATTATTGACCGTCGCATTAATCCTCACGACATTCGTATGGTCGGTAATATCCCACACCTGGAGACTGGCTCCTGCATTACTTAAATTGAATTTGCTATAAGTATCCTTCCCCAGGTTATCCGGAGACTGGAAGCGCATGGCTGCCCCTGCCATAATCAAAAGCCTTTGCACATTAACCTCCAGGTAATTAAGATAGCCCTTTGAATTTTTATTGGGCATGGTATAAGTAAGATTGAAATTCAGCAAATCATTTTCAGGTGTAAAAGAAAAAGTCATATTAGCAGCACGTGCCCGATCATACATATTATTCTGATTTATTGGGAGAACAGACAAGTTTTGTGTTTGTTGAGCATGCAAACTTAGCTGGAAAGCCGACGCAAGAGTAGATGTTGCTGCAACATCCAATTTTACTCTTACAGCATTATTTTTTTTGACAATATTATGAAAGGTAAAATTCAGATTCAGAGACAACATCTCAGCAAAGGTTTCTCCGTAAAACTCTTTACCCGAATTAATCAAACTCACCAATTCCTTCTCATACACCACATAATCGGTAAACTCATTCACTTCGTTGTAGGAAGCTCCTTGAGGTAACGCATAATCTTCTGTCGTGATTTTTCGTCCTTCTCCAGCATCTGAAGTTACAAAATAGTACCCATAATTTGAATAATGATTCAACACATGGGTGTACATTTTGAGAGAGGGGTCATATGACCATGAATTAACTCCCTGCGCATAGAACAGAATGTAATCACCGGCATTAAATACACCATCACTTCCCTTTTCCATGTGGATAGCAAGTTCTGGCAAATCATCTATTTTAGGTTTTAGAAAACTCTGATTCAAAAGAGCTCCACCATAGCCAAAAATCCTGACATTAGACGGATTAATCCCCATTGCATTCAAATCTTCATAAGTCAGTCTGTACACTCCTGATTCTTTGATCCGGATCTTCACAAACTTACCCTGCTTTAAAATAGATTCGGTTTTAAATGAATGTATTCCTGCATAAGCTTTTATCTGACAGACAAAAGCCACCAAAATAAGGATAGAAAACAGAATGTTTTTTTGAATGTTACTCATTTATTAAAAAACGATTTGATGTGATTCATCAGGATTTTTGATTAACGTAAGCTATTGGTATTTGTTGTTTGAATTATATATTGATAACATTATTTAATCTTAAAATCAAACATTTTTTTGTCAAACATATAACCTTCCAACCTGTCGCCTACCTGTACTTTTCCAACTCCAACAGGAGTTCCCGTGAAAAGGATGTCCCCAATCTTCAAGGTAAAAAATTTGCTCGTGTAGGCTATTAATTCATCAACAGGAAAAATCATATCTTTTGAATTTCCTTTCTGTACTGTTTTTCCATTAATATCCAGATGGAATTCAATATTTTGAATATCTTCAATTTCAGTTACAGGCATAAAATTTCCAATCACAGCAGAATGGTCGAATGCCTTGCATATTTCCCAAGGATGTCCGTTTGCCTTTAATTTCCGTTGAATATCACGTGCAGTGAAATCAACTCCCAGTCCGACTTCCCCATAATACCTGTAAGCATATTTTCTCGCGATATTTTTACCGAGCCGGTTGATTTTAATAATCAGTTCCGTTTCGTAATGCAATTCTTCGGTGAAATCCGGGATGAAGAAAGGCTTATTGTTTTTGAGCAAAGCCGAATCTGGCTTCATAAAAACAACAGGTTCAACAGGATTTTTGCTGTTTAGTTCCTTATTATGCTCGACGTAATTTTGTCCGATTGCCAGAATTTTCATGCTAAAATACTATTAAATATGCAATTCTTTCAAGGCATTCAGACGATTGAACATAACAGCCAGATGCGCATATATGGATGTATTCTGTACAACTATGTTATCCGGAACTACAATCCTGTAAGGAGTAAAGTTCCAGATGGCTTTAATTCCTCCTGCCACCATGACTTCAGAAACTTCTTGTGCTTTGTCAACAGGTACCGTTAAAATTCCGATATTAACTCCCGTTTGCTTTTGAAGCTCCACAAACCTGTCAATATGATGAATGGGGATATGATTAATGGATGTGCCTGATAATTCATATTTCACATCAAAACCAGCCATAATTTCCAGTCCGAATTGTTCCAGTCCGTTGTCATGCATCAACGCGCCACCCAGACTTCCTACCCCAAAAAGGAAAGCCTGATGGGAATTGGTAAACCCGAGAAAATTTTCAAGCACAGCAACCAATTCTTTCACATCATATCCCACGCGGGTTTTACCCGAAATCTTGACGTAAGATAAATCCTTGGCAACCATAGAAGCATCAACCGAAATGTTTCTAGCGATGCGCGTAGAGGAGAGAACCGATTCTCCTTGTTTCAAAACCAGTTTGGCAAAAGCCAGATACCACGGAAGCCTTCGCAAAGTCGGTTCCGGGACATTAAATTCTATTACGCTTTTTAAATGAGGCATTTATCTCTGAAATAGATTTTATCTGCAAAAATAATCAAATATTTTAATTAATTTTGCACATTTATTATTTTAAAGGAATATTATGGAGTACAATTTCAGTGAGATAGAAGCAAAGTGGCAAGAGTACTGGGAACAAAATCAAACCTACAAAACAGAAATCGATGTAAAAAAACCAAAGTATTATGTATTGGATATGTTTCCTTATCCTTCAGGTGCAGGATTACATGTAGGGCATCCCCTGGGATACATTGCTTCTGATATCTACAGCCGTTATAAAAGACTACAGGGTTTTAACGTACTTCATCCAATGGGATATGATGCTTATGGTTTGCCGGCAGAGCAATATGCCATCCAAACCGGTCAGCACCCTGCTGTTACTACAGCCGCCAACATTACACGTTACAGAGAACAACTTGACAAAATAGGGTTCTGCTATGACTGGGGAAGAGAAATCCGCACCAGTGAGCCGGACTACTACCACTGGACGCAATGGGCTTTTATACAAATGTTCAATCATTATTTCGACACGAAATTGCAAAAAGCAATGCCCGTTGAATTGCTGGTTCAACATCTTGAGAATAACGGAACGAATGGTATTAATGCCCACGGGACAGAAGAATTGGATTTTTCTGCAGCTGAGTGGAAATTAAAAACTGAAAAGGAGCAGCAGGACATACTGTTGAATTATCGCATCGCCTATTTAGCAGATCTGAAAGTGAATTGGTGTCCAGCCCTTGGAACTGTACTCGCGAATGATGAGGTCAGCGAAGGGCTCTCCATTCGTGGCGGTCACCCGGTTGAACAGAAAATGATGCGCCAGTGGAGCCTGCGGGTATCAGCTTATGCACAAAGATTACTCGACGGTTTATCCAAAATTGACTGGACCGACTCGCTGAAAGAGACTCAGAAAAACTGGATTGGCAGAAGTGAAGGAGCTGAGATGACATTCAGGCTCAAAGGTAAAGATGTTAGCTTCGACATTTTCACGACCCGCGCCGACACCATTTACGGGGTGACATTCATGGTGCTTGCTCCTGAAAGCGAGCTGGTTGATGTATGCACGATACCCAAACAGGCTACTGAAGTGCAACACTACCTTGAAGCTACAAAAAAACGCACAGAACGGGAGAGAATCGCTGACCGTCGTATCACAGGCGTGTTTACCGGTTCTTATGCCATCAACCCGGTAAGTGGAACCGAAATTCCGGTCTGGATATCGGATTATGTGCTGGCAGGTTACGGCACGGGAGCCATCATGGCTGTGCCAGGTCACGACAGTCGCGACTATGCTTTCGCGAGGCACTTCAACCTCCCGATTATTCCCCTGATTGAAGGATGTGATATTACAGAAGAAAGTTTTGACGCGAAAGAAGGCATCATGATGAATTCCGGATTTCTGAATGGTCTGACTGTTAAGGAAGCCATTGAAAAAACAAAAGAATATGTAGAAGAAACAGGAATCGGTAAAATCAAAGTAAACTATCGCCTCCGCGATGCGATTTTCAGTCGCCAGCGCTATTGGGGCGAACCGTTCCCGGTTTATTACAAAGATGATATGCCTTACATGCTCGACGAAAGCAAATTACCGCTGGTACTTCCGGAAGTAGATAAATTCTTACCGACTGAAAAAGGAGAACCCCCATTGGGCAGGGCTAAAAACTGGCAAACTGAAGATGGTTTTCCATTGGAATTGTGTACCATGCCAGGATTTGCCGGTTCATCGGCTTACTACCTACGCTACATGGATCCAAAAAACGACAAGGCATTAGTAAGCAAAGAAGCCAACGCGTACTGGCGAAATGTGGACTTGTACATTGGCGGAACCGAACATGCAACCGGCCACTTGATTTACAGCCGTTTTTGGAACAAATTTTTGTTCGATCTCGGATTGGTTTGCGAAGATGAACCGTTTAAAAAGCTGATTAACCAGGGCATGATACAAGGTCGCAGTAATTTTGTTTACAGGATTAAGGAGACTGCCCCCCTTAATTCCCCAAAAGGTGGAAAATCCACGCCGGTTTTTGTTTCTTATAATTTGAAAGACCAATACGAAACGACTCCTATTCATGTGGATGTCAACATAGTTTACAACGATCAGTTAGATATAGAAAGATTCAAAAACTGGAATCCCGAATATAAAAATGCCGAGTTTATCCTCGAAGAGGGGAAATACATCTGCGGATGGGCGATTGAGAAAATGTCGAAGTCGATGTTCAATGTGGTGAATCCGGATGACATTGTCGAAAAATACGGAGCCGACACGTTACGCTTGTACGAAATGTTCCTTGGTCCGCTCGAACAATCAAAACCCTGGGATACCAATGGCATCGACGGGGTACATCGTTTCCTGAAACGCCTCTGGGCGCTGTTCTATAAAGACGGGGAGCTCTTGCTGAATAACGAGCAGCCTGATGCTGATGAACTCAAAATTTTACACAAGACAATAAAAAAAGTAACTTTCGATATAGAGAATTTTTCATTCAACACATCTGTTTCTGCGTTCATGATTTGCTTGAATGAATTGTCAGCACTCAAATGCAACAAGAGAGCCATTCTAGAGCCTCTGGTGATTTTACTGGCTCCTTTTGCCCCACACATTGCAGAAGAATTGTACCATATACTTGGCAATACCGGAACCGTGTTTGATGCAGATTTCCCGGTATGCAACGAGGCTTTTCTCGTTGAATCTACAGTAAAATATCCGATCTCATTCAATGGGAAAGTAAGGTTTACACTTGAACTTCCCGCAGATATGGACAAGGCAGAGATAGAGAAAACGACATTAGAAAACGAAAACACTCAAAAACAACTGAACGGAGCATCCATCAAAAAAGTAATTGTGGTGCCGGGTAAAATTGTGAATATAGTAATTTAATAGAAGCGAAGAGCGGAAAACGGGAAACACCGGGTTGAATAACCAATTGCGTACTAGAGGGGGTTGCCTCGTCGTTCACTTTGTAAACTCCCCGCGATGACGGTCGTTTGACTGTTGACCGTAAACAATAAACATATGACACTAAAAACAAGTACAAAAAAGACCTGGATCAGCATACGGGAATATGTTATGATCGTATTTGGCTTATTGCTTTATGCCTTTGCCTGGAAAGGGTTGCTGATTCCTCACCAGATCACAGGGGGTGGAGTTACCGGTGTTGGAGCATTGGTATATTACGCGACCGGTATCCCGATTTCAGCGACCTATCTGGCTATAAATGCCGTGTTACTTATTATTGCATTTAGACTTGTAGGTTGGCAGTTTAGCGTGAGAACCATCATGGGGGTGGGTGTGCTTACCTTTTTTTTAAGTGTTATTCCGGTATTTCCTCTGGGGACATTTGTACATGAAAATGAAAGTTTTATGGCATGCGTACTTGGCGGACTTATCATGGGCAGTGGCATAGGACTGATTTTTCTCAACAATGGGAGCTCCGGAGGCACTGACATCATTGCTAAAGTACTCAACAAATACCGGAACATCACGTTGGGACGCGCCTTGTTATATTCCGATGTGCTGATTATTTCATCTTCTTATTTTCTGGAATTCGGGAGCATCGAAAAAATAGTTTATGGTCTGACAACGCTTACTGTCTCTACCCTTACAATAGATATTGTCATTAACGGGGTACGTCAATCTGTACAGTTTTTTATTTTTTCGAAGAAATACGATGAAATTGCCAACCGCATTAATATGGATTTACATCGTGGCGTTACAATACTGGATGGCACAGGATGGTATTCAAAGGAACCTGTGAAAGTCATTACCGTAATGGTTCGTAAGAACGAATCTATCAACATTTTCCGCATCGTTAAGGAAATTGACCCCAACGCCTTTATATCACAGTCGTCTGCAATCGGGGTTTACGGAGAAGGATTTGATGTGATAAAATCAAAATAATTACAAATTTATTAGTCCTATCTGTCTGTTTTTGTATTAATGGGAGACAATTTTAAGAAAAACATGCTTGGTGCAATGACCTGGAGTTCAGTGAACATCTTTGGCATGCAGCTGGTCCAGTTGATTATCGGAATTATCCTGGCAAGGATCCTGATGCCGGAAGACTTCGGACTAATCGGGATTCTATATGTTTTTTTTGGCCTTTCAACAGTACTGATTGACGGCGGTTTTGGTCAGGGACTGATAAAAAAACCAAATGCCGACAACAAGGATTTCAGTACCGTTTTTTTTCTGAATATCTTCTTATCATTCGTTCTTTATACTATTCTTTATTTTTCAGCTCCTTATATTGCCCTGTTTTTTTCACAACCAGATATAGTTTCTCTCTCCAGGATTGCTTTTCTCACCGTTCTGATATTCCCTTTATATCAAACTCAACAAATACAACTTCTAAAAAACCTTAACTACAAGACACTGGCTAAGGTTAATATCATCAGTGTAAGCTTAAGTGGAATAGTGGCAACGATTCTGGCAGCTACTGGTTATGGTGTATGGGCACTTGTTTATCAGCAACTTTTATTCCATTTTTTTAGATTTTTCTTTTTTACAATCAACATCAGATGGAAACCTCTGTTGACTTTTAAGTTTTCAACCATTCGCGAATTATCAGGATTTTCATTGCCTTTGCTTGGACAGTTCATATTGAATGTAATATTTAATCAAATCTACATTGTGATCATTGGCCGGTTTTACCCCATCCGCCAGGTGGGTTATTTTTCTCAGGCAAACAAATACAGTGAAACCGTCAATGCAGCAACACAGAATATCTTAGCAATGGGAACATTCCCCTCTTTTGCGAAAATTCAGGACGACAAAGAGCGGTTACTCCGGGTGTACAGAACCCTGATAACATCCGTTTCCATGATAACATTTCCGTTGGTGATTTTCCTGATTGTTGCAGCGGAACCCATCATTATCACGCTGATTTCTGAAAAATGGTTGCCTTCGGTTGTTTTACTGCAATTGTTATTGCTGGCTAACCTTTTTAACCCTCAATACACCATCAACGTCAATATCCTGAATGCGCGGGGAACATCCAAAACCACGCTGAGACTCGAAATTATCAAGAAAGCTCTTATTCTTATATCTGTTCTTGTTTGTTTCCATTTTGGAATCAAAGCTATGCTTATCGGGTTTATTGTTGCTAATTTTCTGGCTTATTTGTTGTCGATGGTTGCGATTAAAAAATCGCTGAATCATTATTATAGGCATCAGGTGGCTGACTTAATCAAAACACTGGCTATTAGCCTTCTAACCGGTGGGGCTACCTGGTTTTTCAACTATATTTCAACGGCCATAATCCTGAAACTGGCTGTGCAGGGGATCACATTTGTTTTGCTGTATTTAATTGCTATAAAGATATTTTTTCCGAAAAAACTCGAGTCAATTGTGAGGGAAATTAAAGATTCAAGGGAAAATACTGAAAAACGGGAATCGTAATCACATTCGCTTTAAACTTTTTTCAATCTCCAATATTTTTCGATTTCTGTCACCCTTTTTCTTTGCCGGAATTCCCGCGTATATTTCCCAATCCGGAACATCCGATTTCAGCAAACTCATTGCTCCTAAACACGCCCCCTCACCCATAGTAAGAGCGGGTAAAATTACAGAACCGGCTCCAACAATGGCATGTTTTTTTAAAATTATTCTACCTCCGGTCACATGGGTAGCCGTTTCAGGAAGCGTTGGATTTGTCATGTACTCACCGCTGTAATCATCGTTCTGACTGTAAATCATCACCCTGCCCGAAATCGTCACATAATCATCAATATCAACACCATAACCAGCATAAATAGCGGTATAGGCTGAAATATGCACATAAGAACCAATCTTAATTCTGCCTGATAAAATACAAAAATCATCAATTCTCACATGATCGCCGATGATCATCTGTTCCGGTGTGTATATTGATGCTTTTCTGCTGATTTTAACACTCTTCCCTATTTTTAAAAACCCAATCTCAGTTAATTCTGATGTCGTATAGAATGATGTTTGCATCTCAAATGGTGTTTTTACATATAACTTCGATAATCTGATCTTGTACAGACGCTTCCAGATCACCAAATAAAGGCAAACACAGTATTCTGGTAACGAGATTCTCAGATACAGGGCAAGGTTGATAGCCGTGCAAATAATCCAGTTTATTCAAGGATGGGTAAAAATATCTCCTGGGGTATATCTCCATTTTATTTAATTCCCGTTGAATATTCAGTGTTATTTCTTCCTGTTGAAATACCACCGGGAAATAAGCATAATTCATACAGAAATCGGGATTAATCGACTGTAACTTTATTTTAGATTGAGATTGCAAGCGGTTATAATAACGCATCCAGACTTCTTTTCTTTTGTCGGCTATTTCTTTCATTTCTGATAAAACTGCCAAACCCATTGCTGCCTGAAATTCATTCATTTTGCAGTTAATTCCAACCGTATCTACTTTATCATAACCCGAAATACCAAAATTAATCAATAGTTTTGCACGGTCATAATCCTCTTTTCTTTTGAATATTATCGCCCCTCCCTCTATGGTGTGAAAAATCTTGGTAGCATGAAAACTTAAGATAGAAGCATCACCATAGCTTAGTATATTACGTTTTTCATTTTTCACATCAAAAGCATGTGCCGCATCAAAGATGAGTTTTATATTATGAGCAGTACAAATTTTTTCCAACTCTTCAACTTCACAAGCATTACCAAAAACATGAACAGGAAGTATTGCTGAGGTGGTTGAATTAATTTTTTGTACGACTTGCTGAACGTCAATATTAAAAGAATCCGGGTTGATGTCAGCAAACACAGGTGTTAGATGTTCCCAGAGCAAACTACTTGTAGTTGCAACAAAAGAAAAAGGTGTAGTTATAACTTCATTTTTCAGTCCCAGAACCTTATATGCAACCTGAAGAGCCAGGGTTCCGTTAGAAACCAAAACAAGATGTTTTACATTCAAGAACCTGCAAAGTTCCCTCTCAAGTTCATTTACCAGACTACCATTGTTTGTAATCCAACCCGAATCAAATATTTTATCAACATAGGCCTGATATTTTCTTTTATCCGGTAAATATGTTTTGGTGACGTTTATCATATTTAATGCTTATTCAATAAATGCTGCCACAAATGTAAATAATTCTTTTCACTTATTATGCTCTCCACAATGGCTTTATTCTCGGACATACGCTGCGTCATCTTTTTAATTTCATCTAAGCTATCGGATTTAATGTTTTCAATATCAAAGACTTCACATTGATTGCGAAGAAAAAAGGGATATGATGTGATACTGGTTCTCATATACACTTTCTTCCCTAAGTATAACAAAGCCAATATATTTCCCAAGCCTTGCTGCCGGTTGTGATTCATCAATGCAACATCAACTTCAGATAACAATTTTGCATACGTTACAGCATCTAACAGTTCAGTAAGTGCTATAAAGTTATCTCCAAAATACCGCTTTCCCCTCTCAGTTACTTGTTTTTTGTATGCAGGACTTCCCCCGTAAGAAAGTGGGCAATAAATTTTTAACCGCGCGTTCCGGTGTTTTGATAACGCTTCAAGAACCTCAATATGTCTATTGGAAGGATCTGCTGAGTTGCCAAGCAGAAACACGGGAAAATCATCTTGTTTTTTTAATGGGATACTTTTCAGGTTATCCAGGTTAACCGGAATAGGATACAAGATTGGCACATACTCAGCTTCCGAACTATAATTTTTCCTTACAAAATCAACATCTTCCTCAACAAAAGCTGCAATCTCCGGAAAAACAGGTATGATCCTGCGTCTGAGATACTCATAAATCCGGGTTTTAATATTTTTATTTCTCTTATAATATGAATAAATATCATTTCCCCACACTACCCAGGTCGATTTTTGCAGTCTTTTTTTATTCAAAAACCAGAACAAGAGTGTTGGATCATAAGATAAGTAATGAAAATATACCCATTTGAATTTATGTAACGAAAATAAGACTTTTACAACATGAAAAGGATTTCTCACATGCAAGATTCTGGAACTGAGTTTTTTTTGCAAATCGCTCTTTTGTTTATCAATCTTTCCAAAGCCAAACAAAAAGACATGTTGATCAAGTGAGATATGCTGATCCAACATACTCAGTAAAGAATGGCTGTAATTTGACTCACAGGCAAATACATGTAAATATTGTGGGGTTTTCATTTTATATGTTTGAATCAAAAAGCAACGCTACATTTTCCCAATCTCTTTTGCCGCCACTTCCGCTGCTCTCCCATTCCCGTACAAATCAACAGAAAAAACGGATTGCCTGTTACTGAAAAACTGAAACGCATCCAGCAACAAGTTCGGGTTGGTACCAACTATCCTGTTATAACCATGCTGAACCAGTTCGACCCACTCGGTTTGTTCGCGGAGGGTAATGCAATGTTTCCCGAAGAAGAAGGCTTCTTTCTGTACTCCACCACTATCGGTCACAACCAACTTACAATGCTTTAACAACATGATCATATCAAAATAACCTACCGGGTCGATGATGGTAAAGGCCGGTTGTAGGTTCATTTGTTGCAGGATGTTGCGGGTACGGGGATGTAACGGAACTACCACCTGAACCTCTTTGTTGATCTTATTCAAGCCTGAGATAATTTCTTGCAATTTAACCGAATCGTCGGTATTTTCCTGACGGTGAATAGTTGCCAGCACAAAATCAGTTAAGCCAAGCTGGCTGATAATCCGTGATTTCTCCTGAGCCTTTTGTGCATAATACAAAGCGGCATCCTGCATCACATCACCATTTTTTACGATTTGCACAGGATAGGCATCAAAACCTTCCCGTTTCAGGTTTTGAACCGCTGTATCAGTTGGACAAAGCAACAAATTCGAAATCCGGTCGGTGAGGATGCGGTTGATTTCTTCCGGCATGGCCATATTGAAAGAACGCAAACCGGCTTCTACATGAATCACAGGAATGTTTAATTTAACCGCTGCCAATGCTCCCGCCAAGGTCGAATTTGTATCTCCATATACCAACACGCCTTCCGGCTTATCTTTCAAAAGGATATGTTCGATACCTTCCAGCATTCTGCCGGTCATAGCCCCATGTGTAACTCCATTTATGTCTAAATGATAAGCCGGTTTGGGAATTGCCATTTCTTCAAAAAACACGTCCGACATATTGGAGTCGAAATGTTGTCCCGTATGGATAATTTGCTCTTTGATACCGCAAAGTGTAAACTGACGGCTTAAAGTCGCAGCTTTTACGAATTGCGGACGAGCGCCGATGACTGTTAAGATATTACGCATGGGTAGTCAATTGATTAATTAAATTACTCAGTTCTTTTGTCAGGTTCTTTCTGGAAAATTGAGTAACTGAAGTAGTTTTCAAAGTTAATGCTTTCTGTTGATATTGTTTATAATAGTCCAACAGAACTTTTTTCATCCCATCCACATCTTCATAATCTATCATTATACCTGCACCGGTCTCCTGTAATATTCGGGCAGCATCACCATCTTTAGGACCAACACCAATCACCGGGCGATTAGACGCCAGGTATTCAAAAAATTTACCGGTTAATATCGATTTAGCATTTGGCGTTTGGTTAATCAATAACAACAACACTTGGGAGGATTGTTGTTTTTGTATCGCCTGGTCATGCTTGAGATATTCAGTTTTCACCAGGCAATCCTGTAAACCATATGAATCGACAGCTTCTATGACAGCAAAATCCACTTTTCCAATCAGCTGAATCTTAAGCTCTGATTTCATTATTTTCTGCTCGTCACAAAGTTGCTGTAATGCTTGCCATAACACAATAGGATTACGAGCGGCATTCATGGTCCCAATATGAGAAATTGAGAAACAATCATCTAACGCAGGGGCATCTATTTTCATGTCCTGATCATCAAACCCGTTGGGAATAACATAAATTTGTGTAGTGTACTTAGATTCAAACTCTTCTCGCATCCCTGCTGAAACTACTGTAACAGCATCTGCACCTTGAATCACTTTACACTCCAATCGATGGTTTTTGGCATCTGCCCATTTCGTTAAATGTAATTCTTTATAAAAATCTATATTTGTCCACGGATCACGAAAATCGGCAATCCACGGAATCTTAGGGAAGATACGCTTTAGTTTCAATCCAATTAAATGCATCGAATGAGGAGGGCCATTGGTTATGATGGCATCAACAGGATGTTGCTCAACATATTGCTTCAGATATTTCACAGCAGGTCTCACCCAAAATTTTCTGGGATCCGGTATAAATAGATTACCGCGCAACCATACCGACAGCTTATCTTTCCAGTCTCTCTCCTTTGAATCTGAAACAAATCCGGCTTGTATGGCCTTGTCTTTCTTCCCTGTAAATCTGCGGTACAGGGCGTAAGGCTCCCAAATCGGGCGGCGAATAACGGTAATACCCGCCGGCACATCATCCTCGAAACTTGCATCAATCACCGGATAATCCGCATTTTCAGGAGCGTATATCACAGGCTCCCAGCCAAAATCGCGCAGGTATTTGACAAACTTCACCCACCGTTGCACGCCGGAGCCGCCACTGGGAATCCAGTAATATGTGATAATCAGCACTTTTCTCATTGCCTGTTAATCAAGAAGTGTATCGCTCTTGTATCGTGATTGATTGAATTTTAACGGCAACAAAAATACGGATATTATTTTATACGAGAAAGGACAATAAGGATTAGAATTATAAAATCATCTTTTGATAAATTTTAAAGTTGTATATCGTCCGGCACTGTTTATTTTCAGATAATAGACACCCTGAGCCAAACCGGAGACATTGACTTTATCCGTCGAACCGTTATAAGTTGCCGATAATCTGCCTGCGACATCAAAAACTTCAACAACATCAATTTGCTGGTCTGACAGAACATTAAGAACATCTTTTACCGGATTCGGATAAACAGAAATTGCAACAGGACTATCCAAAAGGTCTATTCCGGACAATGTAAACAGGGAATAAAAATAATTCGAAGATTTTTGTGTCTGGGCAATATGTTCATTATTCACCTTGTATGGTAAATTATTATTATATGGTAATATCAGATTTTCTGCCGGGCAAGCGCTATCCAACATAATTTCTTTTTCAAGTGTCACGATAAAAGCAGCCCCCGAATAACTCGATTCCCTATAGATTACTTCATTATTATTCGATCCGTCATATATAAATTCTTTTTTTATTGTTGCTTTCCATTCGTTAATAGTGTCATTCCAACAATACTCGGTTTGTAGAATCAAATTTCCGGCTTCATAATCAAATTCCGTTTTGGTTTTGTTTGACCATTGATTTTCAGATACCAGTATTTGATTGACGATGCTCAAAAGCTCTTTACTTTGTTCATCATAATGATATACTGCCTGTTCGGTTAATAAAAAATTATTATTTGTAAATACAGAATATTCTATTCCCGACAACAATCCGTCTTCTCCGTAAGAATAAGAGGACTTTCTCCCCGGACTCCATTGACCGTTAAAATAGTATTCTCGTCTTTTGGTAGATATTTTTTCTTCGTCGTACTCATAAACAATTCTGTCATTAATAGTTAAATCTCCTCCTATGCCATAAAAAGTGACTGAAGAAACTATCCTCCCGTTCTCATAATGATGTTCAACGAGGCTCATCAGGGCATAAATCATGTGAGTAGTGTCTCGTACTACAAAAAACTTCTCACTGATCAGTTGACCTTGTTGATTGTATGAGTACTCATACTTGGTAAAGTCGGATACCACAATGCTATCCAATTTCAATAATTTTACATTCGATGTAGCATTACATCTGCCTGTTTGAATTAATAAAAAACTCAATAAAACAAATAATGTAGTGGTTGTTTTCATAATCGTATTATATTTAGAAGTGTGGTTAATTTTAATACTAATCTTTTTATCAAATACTGACGGTAATCAAATAATATCCACAAGTATTATAAAAATTCTTCAGATACGGGATGCAACTCAACAATTTATACGTTTCGCGTGGTTTTAATCCAAATTTGACTTCATAATTCGGATTGATAAAATACAATGTCCTGCGCCTTATATCATATTGGTTGTTTCTACATAGCTTCTCAAATCTTTCTATGCTGATGCCGGTTTCTTTGATTTCCAGCAAACCTTTAACGGTAGCATCATTTTCACCAAAAGTTTTCAGTATACCTTTGTATAAGAACCGTGGAAGCAAATGGAAAAACGGCAGCACCGACAGAAACTTATTCCGGCACATCTGCTGATGCCCGCCAAAAGGATTCTGCCAGGGAGGAAATGCCACGAAAATCACAGCTCCCTCATTCAAAAACTGTTTGATAAAACCCAGAAATCTGTCCTGATCGTGAATATGTTCGATAACATCCCGGATAATCAGGAGATCAAACCGGCCGAAACACGCTGGAGTATCGTAGACATCTCTGCAAATCAGATCAATATTTGAAACACCTGTATAGAATTTCATTCCGTTATCAATTTTCGATTGACTCAGATCCATGCCAACACAAGTACAACCCAAATTAACAAACGGCTTTAAATTACCACCTTCTCCACAACCAATTTCAAGAACCGTTAGTGATGCCTCAACATTTTTTTCTTGTTGAATAAACGGAATGACATACTTTTCAGTCGTGTAAACCTGTTCATTAAAATAACGCTGTTTATCTGAATGCCTCTTTTGCATGATTTCAGTTTTCAATTTTAAAGTCGCTGGTATCCAGAATCCAGTTTACGGTCTATAGCCCGCCATTATTCGCTAATCGTTAATTAAATTTTCTCAATCGCTCTTTTTAAGCGGAATAACGTTTCTTCCTTTCCTATAATTTCAATGATATCAAACATGTGTGGCCCCTTCGACTCTCCTACGATGCAAAGCCGGAAAGCATTCATCACCGCGCCCATACCATACCCCTGTTCTTCCATCCATTTTTTAACCACATATTCGGTATTGGCAGCTGAGAAATCTTCCGTTTTTTCTAATAAATCTATCAAACCAAGCATGTGACTTGGAGAATCTGCTTTCCAGCGTTTTTTAATCGCTGTTTCACAATAGCTTTCAGGTGTCTGAAAAAAGAAAGACGACTGATCCCAGATTTCATGCACAAAATTGGCTCTTTCCCGTACCAGTCCGACTATTCTTTTTACTTTTTCAGAATCCTCAATAATATCTTTTTCAATCAGCAGATGTTGAAACAAATCTGTTATTTCTTCCAGGGGTTTCAGTTGCAAATACTGATGATTGAACCATTTACCTTTTTCATAATCGAATTTCGCCCCACTTTTACTAACGCGTTCCAGTGAAAACAACTCAATCAATTCATCCATGGAGAAAATTTCTTGTTCTGTTCCGGAATTCCATCCGAGCAAAGCCAAAAAGTTCACTACTGCTTCAGGAAAATAACCCGACTCCCTGTAACCCGAAGAAACCGAACCTGATTTAGGGTCGTTCCATTCCAGCGGAAACACTGGGAAACCTAAGCGGTCACCATCTCTCTTACTGAGTTTCCCATTTCCATCGGGTTTCAGCAACAAAGGCAGGTGTGCAAACTGAGGCATATCGGCTTCCCAACCTAAATACTGATACAAGAGCACATGCAAAGGAGCCGATGGCAACCATTCTTCACCGCGAATCACGTGCGAGATTTCCATCAGGTAATCATCGACTACATTAGCCATGTGATAAGTCGGCAAACCATCGGATGATTTAAACAACACCTTATCGTCGATAACGGAAGAATTGATACGCACTTCACCCCGGATTAAATCCTGTACTATAATTTCCTGATTGGGTTCTATTTTGATACGCACCACATACTGTTCACCTGAAGCAATGCGATTTTTCACTTCTTCAGCCGGTAAAGTAAGCGAGTTCTTCATCAATCCGCGTGTCGTTGCGTCATACTGAAAATTAGGGATTTCCGCTCTTTTCATTTCCAGTTCGGTCGGTGTATCGAAAGCAATGTACGCCAATCCAGCATCCAGCAATTGATCAACGTATTGTCTGTAAATGGATTTCCTTTCGCTTTGGCGATAAGGAGCATGCGTACCTTGATTTTCAGCGCCGATACCTTCATCAATATGAATACCAAGCCAGTTCAATGCTTCCACGATATAGTCCTCAGCACCCGGCACAAAACGGGCAGAATCCGTATCCTCGATGCGCAATAACATGTCGCCACCGTGTTTTTTTGCAAAAAGATAATTATACAAGGCAGTTCTCACACCCCCGATGTGAAGCGGTCCGGTCGGACTCGGGGCAAATCTTACTCTTACTTTCTTCATTGATTTTTAGTAAATAATGTGCAAAAATAAGAAAAAAGAAACTCATGGCAAATCATTTACCGGTATTAATGAGAATCTGGTGTTGGAAGTAATAATGATATTACAATTTTACATCAAAGACCTTCAGCTGTAAATGTTTGCTGCCAGAGGCAGCGAAGTTTAGTAACCAGCCAGTTTACTGGCTGAAACACGTTACAACCCCGAACATCGGCTTCCAGAGGAAGCCAACTCTTTTACACCAAAGTGTCGCTACCTCCGGCAACTCCATAAGGAGTGTAGTCATTACAATCCAGTAAGCAAGCTTACTGGTTACTAAACTTTGCTTCCTCCGGAAGCTTTGGGCTTGTATTATTGGTAGCGAACAAGATTATCAATATGCTCTTTCAGGATAGTATAAAACAAAAAAACCGACTAAACGTCGGCTTATTTATGTGGGCGTTGACGGATTCGAACCGCCGACCCTCTGCTTGTAAGGCAGATGCTCTGAACCAGCTGAGCTAAACGCCCGAGAAAGATGTGTGTTTTATTATAATATCGATTTGATGTGGGCGTTGACGGATTCGAACCGCCGACCCTCTGCTTGTAAGGCAGATGCTCTGAACCAGCTGAGCTAAACGCCCGATATTTTACATCAATATCTTTACTTCTAAAGCGGTGCAAAGATACTATTAATTTTGAATTCTCAAAAAAGTTTTGAAAAAAAAACAAGCTTACAGATTAATTTATTTTTAGAATTGCCTCTTTTATTTTCCTGTAATACATCATTCTGCAAACTACAAAATTGGGAATCGCTTATACATACGCAACAAATCATTCGCTATCGGCTATTCGCTATTCACTAAAAAACCCTACCTTTGTGCTTAATTATACTAAATTTACTCAAAAAGAATACATTACAAATGAAAAAACTAATTTCACTGATGCTGTCCTTGCTCCTTTTCACCGGCATCAAAGCAGATGAAGGCATGTGGATGCTGCCTTTGATTGAGCAATTAAATATCAGGAAAATGCAGGGAATGGGTTGCACGCTGACAGCCGAAGAAATTTACAGTGAACAAAGCATCAACCTGAAAGATGCGGTTATTGTCTTCGGGGGTGGATGTACCGGAGTCGTTGTTTCCAATCAAGGATTGATTTTTACGAACCACCATTGCGGGTACGGAGCAATTCAGGAACTGAGCTCAATTAAACATAATTACCTCAGAGACGGGTTCACAGCGAAGGAATTATCTGACGAAATTCCGGCGCCCGGGTTAACGGTAAAATTCTTGGTTGGCATCACTGATGTTACCGATCGTATCATGTCGGTTTTGCAAAAAACAGATGATTACAAGGTCATCAAGCAAAAACAAGACTCCGTCATCCGTGTTATAAAAAAAGAATTCAACAAAGACAATGATTACCTGGTTGATGTGGAATCTTTTTACAGTAAGAATGAGTTTTACGTATTTGTCATGGAGGAATTTAAAGATGTTCGGTTGGCTTTTACCCCGCCCTCTTCCATCGGAAAATTCGGGGGCGACACCGACAACTGGATGTGGCCAAGGCATACAGGTGATTTCTCTGTCTTTCGCGTTTATGCCGATTCAACAGGAAAGCCGGCTGAATACGCCGCAACAAACATCCCGTACACGCCAAAGAAAGTAATTTCGATCTCAACAAAAGGGTACAAAGAAGGTGACTTCGCGATGATCCTGGGTAATCCGGGAAGTACCTCCCGTTATATCACTTCATATGGACTCTACAACCGTACCGAGGCTACCAACCTTTCACGCATCGATGTACGTGGAGAAAAGCAGGCGGTTTGGCGATCATATATGAAAGAAAACGAAGCCATCAACATCGCTTATGCCGGAAAATATGCCCGCAGTTCGAATTACTGGAAAAACAGCATCGGGATGAACAAAGCCGTTCAAAAACTAGGCATCATGGAGCGAAAAAAAACAGCTGAACTTGATTTTGCAAAGTGGGTAAATGAATCTCCGGAAAGAGTTGCCAAATATGGTCAGGTATTACCCACGCTGGAAAGAAATTACAAAGCAATCTTCCCTACCCTGCATGCCATGAGTTACTTGCGGGAAGCACTACTAACGGGTGTTGAGATGCCTCGTATTGCAGGTGAAATGGAAAGGTTAATTATGAAAAAATTAACACCTGACTCCATCCTCAAAAAAGCAAAAGACAGGTATGATGACTATTATGCTGAAGTGGATGCAGCTACTTTTGCCGTGATGTTGGAAACATACAGAAAACATGTTAACAGCCGTTTTCTTCCGACCATTTATCTTGATATCGATAAAAAATTCAAAGGGGATTATACGCGTTATGCTGAATATGTTTTTAAGAAATCTGCATTTACTGATTATGAAAAATTCAGTAAAAGACTCCAATTAAAGAAAATCAACCTGAAAAATGACCCTGCACTGGTTTTTCTTCATGCGGTTGAACATATGCTAAACAGTCTGGACAACAAGAGTTACACAGCAAGCCGCGACTCTATACAACTGGCCACGCAGTTACTCGAAGCAGGATTGAAAGAAATCAACTTCTCCAAAGGAACGAAACGCTATCCGGATGCTAATTTCACCATGCGCATGACTTATGGTTCGATTGGCGGGTACGAGCCGGCAGATGCGGTAACTTACAACTATTACACTACTACCAAAGGCATTCTGGAAAAAGAAATTCCGGGTGACATGGAATTCGATGTACCGGCAAAACTTAAAGAGGCAATCAACAAGCGTGATTTTGGCAGTTATGCCGATCCTGAAACTGGTGAGTTGTTTGTAAACTTCCTGAGCAATAATGATATTACCGGGGGTAATTCGGGCAGTCCGATTTTCAACGCCAAAGGCGAATTGCTGGGTCTAGCTTTCGATGGAAACTGGGAAGCCATGAGCGGCGACATCGTTTTTGAACCCGAACTGCAACGCACCATCAACGTGGATGTGCGCTACATGTTATTTATTATGGATAAAATCGGGGAAGCGGACAGGCTGCTACAGGAAATCACAATTAACTAAGGAATTAAAAGAGTTAAAGGGTTTAAAAATTTAATCGTTCAAAAGTTTAAGTGGGATATAACACCAAACTCTTAAACCTTAAACTTTTAAACTCTTAGAAAGATACCGCGCCGCCGAGCATGAAGTTGATTCCCTGTACTTCGTAACCATAAAACTGCTGATATTTATTGTTAAGCAGGTTATTAAGTTTCGCAAAGGCAGAGAAAGTGCGGTTGAATGTATAAGTGGCTCCCAGGTTCACATCTACCTTGGGAGCCATTTTAAATGGAGCATTGCCAAGTTTTGCATACCTTTCACCTTCGTAAAACAACAGGGCAGAAGCAGTTAAATTCCGGTTGATTCTGACATCCGCACTGATATTCGCTTCAATGGCAGGTTTCATCCAGGCGTGTAATTCGGTTTTTACATCCCAGGCATTATAAACCCCTTTCAGCTGGATGTTAACTGTATTTTTGTAGTTGTAATTAGCCCGCAAACCGACTCTGAACAATCCGGCATCGCTGTAAACCGCATTAAAACGATTGGTGAATAAGGTGGCTTTATCACCCGTGATATCTGAAGAAAAATACGCTTTGTTTACAAAAAAATACTGATCAACGATGTATCTGTAATCAAGGAAAGCATCCAGCAGCAAATTATGTAACGGTTTTAATTTGAAACCAGCATAGGTATTAATTGGCGTATAGGTATCCTTAACACGAAGGTCTGAATAGACATAAGGATTTTCAGCATAAATATTATTGAGGGTGGACAGCGTAAAACCACCTGTAATTCCACCATAAACTGAGAGAAAACGGGGCAACACCCGCCATTCGGCAGTTATATCGGGGGTCGGATTAAAGGGTCTTCCATGAATAAAGGAGAAAGCTGTTCTCACACCGGCGCGCAGGAACCAGTTATCACGCTCCATCAGAAAATATGGATTCATGGAGAACACCGCGTAATAATCCCAGAAGTTTATTTTGGCAGTATCAGCTTCCTGATAAAATAAGTTTGACAATTCGAAGTCCATGCCGAAACGATTTTCTCCAAGCGGATTGCTGAAACCATATTGCATTTTCAGGATGCTCTCCTGCAATCCATTATCCGATTTAAAAACATCATAAGCCAATTCGGCATGGTATTTTTTCCCGGTAGCATTGGGCAATGAACGAATGCCCACATGGGCATTGTATCGCCAGAGCATGTCAACCTGCGGACTATTTGCCAGGTCATTCAGATTCACCGTTTGAGCTGAACGGGTAATTCTTTCCAGTTGCTGTTCCTTGTAAGCTGGCAAAGGAACAGGGAATCCTGAAGCAAAGTTTTTCAAACGAGTGATGGTATCCCCTTTGGTTCCATAAAAATTATTTCCGTAATAATTGAAATATTGATGAGAAAAGCCCAATCCGGCATATAAATCATACGTTGAGAAATAATGATTGTAACCAAGGTCAGCCCGGCTAAAGGAGTGAAGTTTTTCACCGAAGGTTCCGGTATGATTCAACCTCAAATCCAGCCGGTTATTATTGTTTCTGATAACAGGTAAGGAAATATCACCCAGGGTATTCCAATAGTTTCCTCCTCCAAGCCGGATAAAAGCTTCTGTTAAATTTTTCCTGCGTTGATGCAACACTTCTTCCGCAGATAAAAGCACAATATTTTTTTCAAAAGGAAGAGGCTGATAAATTTCCGCATAATAAATCCTTTCCTTCGTCGTTTTCACCTGTAAAACCTCCGGCAGCCCGGTTATTTTACCGGCATCCTGTATCACGGGCTGAAATTCTCTTTCAATGGTTACATTCCTGTCAACTTGTTCCTGCGCCACTCCAACGTTAACAACAAGAAGTACAAGCATGATGATCACATATTTTTGATTGATTTTCATTTTTCTTTTTGCTTATAATTGAACCGAAAAATGACTTTCGGATTAGTTGATTACCTTTGATTTTTCTCTTTGCGAAATTGCACCTAAACGGGCATTAATCATCCCCTGAATATCATCTTCAACCTTGTAGTTACGCTGTAAACTCAGCAAATATTGCTTAGCCTGAAAATCGTTTTTTTGCGCGATATAAATATCCGACAACAAGATAAAACTACGTGCCAGCCAATACTGGAAAGGGGTATTTTTCTGTGCGAAATCAAGTATTTCTTTCTCAGCCGTAGCCGGGCTACCCTGTTGGAAATACGCCGAGGCCAGCATAAACTTCGACTCCGCCCCAACTGCTGTACGGGTATCCTGCGAAAGAACTTTTAAATCATCCAGCGCCAGATTCGACTGGTTGGTCGCCATATATGCTTTTGCCCTGTTGTATTTTGCTTCGTTGAGAATATCAGAACCTGATTTTGGATCAGCCACAATATCATTCACAACGTTAATAGTCCGCTGATAATTATTCAAAAAATAGCTACACCGCAAAATTCCTAACCGGGCAATATTTCTTCGTTCAGTAGTCTGTGCAACTTTTTCAAATCGCTCAAAATACTTTAAAGATGATTCATAATTTTTTTGATCATAAGTAATTTCGGCCGAACGCATCAGGGCTTCTTCCATAAACTGATTTCCGGGGATCATGAGTAAAGGCTGAAACTCTGTCAGCGCAGCAGCATAATTTTTTGAACGATAATAACTGTCGGCCAGATAATATTGCGCATTTGTACAATAACGGCCACCTGCACAATAATTTTTAAGATACATCCGAAAACCACTGATTGCCTGTGCATAAGCCGCATTCATATACTGTTTTTCAGCCGCAATGTAGCTGATTGAATCTTCATGGCTGGCACTAATCGCGGAGATCTTCATGTTCAGCGTTTTTGCATAAGCTAAATAAGACGGCACATCGTTCATTTCAATATAGATACCCTCGACACTCTGCAATGCCGTAAAAGCCTCTACCGTTCCGGGGTAGTTTGATATCACCGTTTTATAGGCAGAAACAGCTTCCTGGTATTGCTCGTGATTATGATAAATCATGGCAATTTCGAGGGCGGCATTACGGGCCACATTGGTATTAGGCAATAACCTGATCAAACGACGATAAGTATTCAGTGCTTCATTATCGTTCCCCAGCATAATATAAGCCCGTCCGATTTCGTACAGAGCATCATCTGTGTATTCGGAATTCGGATAAGTCTCCACCAAATCATTCAGACGGGAAATCTTGGTGGTATATTTTTTTTGTAATCCGGCAACATATCCACTTTGAAACAAGGCGTAATCACCCGTGTTCGGACTCAGGTTTGCCGACCGCGCATACATAATTTCTGCATCGCGGAAGTTCCTGTCGTAAAAACAACAATCGCCTATACGATTTAATGCATCCGCAAAAATTTCAGAATTTTTATTTCGCTCCAGGTTCGTATATTGTTCGAAATATTCTTTAGCCTGCTTGTATTTTTTTTGTGAGAAGTAGGCATATCCCATTCCGTAATGAGCGGGCACATAGTTTTTGCTGTTACGCACATTTTCCACATTGAAAAACGCCCTCAAATCATCGATACTGTTGTCGTGCATACCCAGACGATAATAACTTTCAGAGCGCCAGTAGTAACTTTCCGCCACATAATTCCCGACAGGAAGGGTCTGAATAGAGCGTGTGAAATAATCAACCGCTTTATTGAAACTTTGCTGAGCAAAAGCTTCTGTACCCAACTGATAAAGAATATACTGTTTAGCCTCCAGGATTTTGTCATTCGGCTGTGCAATGCGCTGAATCGACTGATAAGCCACCTCATAATTTTTGGTTGACATGTATTCCAGTGCCAGGTAACTTTTGACTTTATTTGCCTCTCTGGAATTGGGAAACTCAGCTAAAAACTGCTCGAAAGCGTTTATCGACTCACCGAAAGCGGCTGTGGTTTCATAGGTCGTGAGCGCATAATTCAACAAAGCCTCTTCCCTCACCCGGTTGTCAAAGTTTGTCCGCAAGGCTGCTTCAAAAGCCATACGAGCATTTACCTTATCGTTAATTTTAATAAAAGCGTTTCCCAGGTGCAGATATGCATTTTCTGTCATACTGTCCACTTCAGTCGTTACCCTTTGTAAATAAGGGATTGCAGAATTATATCTGTTGGTACGGATATGCGCCATACCCAGAATGTATAAATCCTTGCGTAAAACCTGTTGCGACAAGTTTTCATATCTTTTCAAATACGCAATGGCATCTTCAAAATTATTGGCAACATAGGCCACTTCTCCTTTGATTCGATAAATTTCAGTATTGTCAGGATGATTGGGGTAATTTGCCATGATATAGTCACCTCTTTTATTCATTTCAACCAGATCCCCCAAATGATAATAAATCTGAAAGAGGTAGTATGTAACCTTTTCTTTGTATTGTTTGTTATTTTCCAGACTTAAAAAATCAGGCAGTGCTCCAGAAAAATTATACAAGGTATATTCAGCATAAGCATAATAATATGTCGCTGATTCTTTGTAATCGGAGTCTTTTTGTTTCAGCTCTTTAAAAATCTGCAATGCCTGATGATAAGATCCGGTTTCAAGCAAAGCATATCCCTTACAAAAAAGAAAAGCAATTTTTTCCCGCTGTCCGAAACGTTCCGGATCCACCTTGTGAAAATAATCAAGTGCCGCCTCATAATGCTTATCTTCATACAACAACGTACCCAACATGGCATTCACTTTATCAGGAAAAGTAGTATAAGGATGTTTCTTGAGAAACTCCTGAATCAGTATGAATGCATTTTCCTGCCTTAACTCATAGGCATTGGCAATCAGATAGTATTCAGCTTCATGCCGCTGCCCTGCCTGAATCTTTTCTGAAGAATTGAGAAACGCTTCAAAACTCCGGTAAGAGGCAGCATGTTTCTGTTGATTAAACAGTTCTTTCCCTTGATCAAACAACAAATCTGAATGAGTATAGATTAATGTTTGCTGGGCATTTCCAAGCGAGATCCCACAAACAAAGAGAATCGTCAATAATATGTTCTTCATACACGTTAGTTTTATCTTGTCTTTACCTCTTTTTACGTAACGGATATTCAGCCTTAAACCTGGTCACAGCACGTTGCATGGACAAAAACCCAAAACGGTTGATTTCGACCTGATCCAGGGGTACAAAATAACAATCAGCCACATCGTCAGCCGGCACAGGATTCACGCCATCCACCTCAAAAAGAAAGAAAATATCGAGTGTGGGTAAGTTCCATCCACTGTACTCGTAATCATTTGGCTCCGAAAAAAGATAACTTCCGGCTACAACATTCATGCCTAACTCTTCCTTAATTTCCCTTTCAATCGCCTGTTCAGCAGTTTCATCGTCATCTATAAACCCTCCTGGCAGGTCCCATTTACCTTTGGAAGGCTCATTGGCCCGCACACAAATCAACACTTCGCCCTTATTATTCACAATAAATGCTCCCACTGCTGCCGATGGATTTACGTACATTACAAACCGGCAATGATTACAACGTTTCGACTTCACGTTGTGCTGCACAAAATCATCAGATCCGCATACCGGACAGAATCGGAACAAACGGTCAAACTTCATAAATCAATATCTTTCCCGCAAATTTACACGAATTTATTCATTTTTGTCCTATGAGCGATTAATAATTCTAATCCCCGGGTTAAAACCCGGGGCATTGATATGACGCTCCCTCAAGGCAATTATTCGCTATTCGCTATTCGCTATTGTTAATAACTTTTCACCTAATGTGTTTATTTAATTGCAATTAATAGCTTATTTTTGCAGAAAACATGGATAATGAGTCGCAAACTACCCTATACACCGGAAGACGATTCCAACGAAAATGTAAAACGATACGAAGCTTTTCTTTCCAACCGGAGCGTTTCAGGTTATTTTGATGTGGAGGAAATGGAAAGCATCGTTGACTATTACCTGCGAAAAGGCAGAACGAAAGAAAGTTCTAAAGCCCTCGAGTTTGGGTTCAAATTACATCCGAACAGTGCTGCGTTGATGTCTAAAAGAGCCAAAATATACTTGGCTACGGGCGAGACACAAAAAGCATACAGCATTCTGGAATCACTTGGAGAGCAAGGCGATTATGAAGTTACCCTCCTTAAAATCGACGCGTTGATCCGGCTTGAAAGGAACAAAGAAGCCCACTTGTTATGTAAAAAACTGATTGATCTGGAAAGTAGCGACACCGACAACGTGTGTCTTGATATCGCTTATATCTTTCTGGCGCAATTCGACATCGAATCAGCATACAAATACCTCAGAACAGGGGAAGACTTTAATCCGTCAAATGAAGAGTTGTTATTCGAGCTGGCTTTTTGTTACGAGCAAAAGGAGGAAACCGACAAAGCGATTGCTACATACAACAAAATCATTAGCTCCGACCCGTATGCCGCCGAAGCCTGGTTTAACCTGGGGCAGATTTATTTTACCCTGCAGGATTTTCAGCAGGCCCTGATTGCTTATGATTATGCAAGGGTAATCCGTCCCGACGACTCTCTTAGTTGTCTCCAGAAAGCTCATACCCATTTTCAGCTTCAGCAGTATTCTGAAGCACTGGAAGAATATCATGCCTACGAAGCCATGGCGGCAGAGAACTGGCAAACTTATCTTTTTATCGGAGAGTGTTATGAAAGGATGGAGAAATTCACAGATGCCATCGTATATTATCAGAAATCACTGGACGAAAACGAGGAGAATTTTGAAGCGCTTACCGGAATAGCTATTTGTATGCTTGAGCAGGAGTTGTTCAACGAAAGCATCCCCCTCCTGGAGCGCGCAATCAAACTAAACGATAGTGCTCCGGATGTTTGGGTTTATCTGGCAGAGGCCCTTACTGGTATTGACGACACAGCCGGAGCGCTTATCGCTTACCTGAAATCAATCAATCTCGACGCAGACCAACCAGACACACTGATGGCTATTGCCAACATCTTCATGGAACAGGCCGAGTTCGAACTGGCGTTGCAATATTATCAGGAAGCCTTGCAATGTGATGAACACCATGAACTTGAGAATATACACCTTTTTATGGCAGTGGCTTATCATCATACCGGAAACGATATAGCTTCGCAGGAATCGTTAAAAAAAGCGATGAATGAAAACCTAGATGCGTTGAAATTGTTTTTGGAATTGTGCCCTGAATAGCCCCATAGGAGCGCTATCAATAGCTCCGGATTTTAACCCGGAGGTGGAGGATTATTAACCCGGAGGGAGAAGGGTTATTGAACCGGAGGTGGAGGGTTATTAAACCGGAGGTGGAGGGTTATTGAACCGGAGATTAGAGGAAAATGGGAAACGGGAAATCGTAGAGACGGAAATGAAAATTGTAGAGACGCACGGAAAATATTGTAGAGACGCACGGCCGTGCGTCTCTACAGACAACAATATCAATTTAAATTAAATAATGAAAAAAACATTTGCCATTCTTTTTTTGAGCATTTTCAGTTTGGGTTTATTTGCCACCGAGCCGGTAGAACCTGAAAATTTATCCATAATCAAACAGGTTGAAAACTGGTACGAGCAAAATATGAATTATTTCACCATCACCCTGTTGATGACGGTTGAAAGTTCGTTTATCCCTTTTCCTTCTGAAATAGTTATTCCCCCTGCTGCCTTCATCGCAAGTAAAGAAGGTAGTCACCTGAATATATTTTTAGTGGTGTTATTCGGAACCCTGGGCGCCCTGATCGGAGCATATATAAACTACGCATTGGCTTATTACCTGGGGCGACCGCTGTTGCATAAGTTTGCCGACAGTAAAGTAGGTCGTTTGTTGTTGCTTAGCTCCGAAAAAGTACAAAAAGCTGAAGATTATTTTCAAACCCATGGAAAAACTTCCACATTCGTCGGCAGGTTGATTCCGGCTGTCAGACAGCTAATTTCTATTCCTGCCGGACTGGCTAAGATGAACATACTGACTTTCAGTTTATTTACCTTTTTAGGGGCAGGTATTTGGAACGCCATTCTGGCTTTTCTGGGTTACATTGCCGAGGGTCAGTCAGACTTAATCGACCTGTATTCCCATGAAATCGGATATGGCATTCTGGGCATTGTATTAATTGTCGGAGCATTTTACATCTATAGATTTTTCCGTAAAAAGAATAAAAAATGAGGTATTTTGGTTTAATTGGTTATCCACTGGGACATTCGTTTTCGCAGCGCTATTTCACGGCTTACTTCAAGGAAGAAGGCATTGATGGGCAATACGACTTATATCCCCTGGAAAATATCGACGCATTTCCGGACTTGATAAACCGGGTAGAACTGACAGGCCTCAATGTAACGATTCCTTACAAACAACAAGTGATTCCTTTTTTAGATGAGCTGGATGCAACGGCTTCGGAAATTGGAGCTGTCAATGTTATAAAATTCATACGGGAAAAGGGTAAAACCAGACTGAAAGGATATAATTCGGATGCCATCGGCTTTGAAAACGCTATCAAACCTTTTATCCAGTCACATCACAGACAAGCCCTGATTTTGGGGACAGGCGGCGCATCGAAAGCGGTTTGGTACACCCTGAATAAACTGGGTCTGCAAACAACTTATGTATCCAGAAATGCTTCAGAAGGCATCTTAAGTTATACTGATTTGAACAAGGAGATAATAGCAGAAAATCTATTAATCGTCAACACAACGCCCCTGGGTATGCACCCCAAAACAGAGGCTTGTCCCGATATCCCTTACCAGCTGCTGACATCGAAACATGTATTGTATGATGTCATCTATCATCCTGAAGAAACGCTCTTTATGAAAAAAGGGAAAGAAAAGGGTGCTACAACGGTCAATGGTCTCGAAATGCTGCACGGACAAGCCATCGCTGCCTGGCAAATATGGAACGAGTGAACACCAAAAACACAACGATATGATTGAATTTAA
>JAQVNN010000145.1 GCA_028703105.1 Paludibacter sp.
ATTGAGGACTATGATTATCCGGGACTTCCAATCTATTCGGAATGGGGTTATAACACATTTGGTATGTACATTGACCGGGGTGTATTTGTTTCTTCCGGAGATGTTTTTCCTGCAAAAATTATTGTAAATCCTGATACATTCAACATTACCTTTAGCGGAAGATATAATTATAATCCGGCATCTCTGCGTATTTCAGTGATAGGATATGTACCCATTGATTATCCTGAACTTGTTAAACTGAACGATTCCATTCTGGATCTAAAAGCGTTAAATTGCATCGTAACCCTCAAATATGGCAATGAGTCAAAAAAGCTGAATATTATTCAGGGGAATATTAAATTTAAAAGAGTTCAAAACTTATTCGTTGATAAAGAATTTGCAAAAACAATTTTATCCGGTACAATTGAGTTTAAAACTTTTCTGAATAATGAACCTGTTGCGATAACAAATGGCCGATTCGATTTGGGAATTGGCTATGAGAATTTTTATTATTACTGATAAATCACTACCATTTTTGAATTTATTGCCCTGTTACAGTCGATATTATTTCCTCCGGTTTTTCCACAAACCTCTTGGCTCCGGCTTCTTCCAGTTCCCTGCGGGGTCGGAATCCCCAGAGCACGCCCGTGAATTCGATGGCCGCGTTGATGGCTGTCCTGGCATCAATGCCGGAATCGCCGATATAAAGAGTCTCGCTTTTCAGCACACCGGCTGTACTGACAATTTCATTTAATATCTCCGGAGAGGGTTTAACCGGGATGCCTTCGCGTTGCCCAAGAACCGCGGTGAAATTGATGTCGGGGAAAAACCGCTTGACTAAATCGACGGTTGCATCGTGCATTTTGTTAGAGGCCACCGCAAGTTGATAGCCATCATATTGAAGTTTATTCAATAATTCAGATATGCCGGGATAAGGTTTGGTACAATCATCCGCATGGAATAAATAATATTTCAGGAACTCATGTTTTACCATCAAAATGGCATCTGCATTCTGATGAGCTTCAGGGAGGGCACGTTCTATCAGTTTATTGATGCCGTTGCCAACAAAGAAACGATAGCTTGCTGTATCGTGCAGCGGAAAATTGAACTGTTTCAACGCGTGGTTTGTCGCGTTTGCCAAATCCTCGATGGTGTCTAATAAGGTACCATCCAAATCAAAAATTACCAGTTTAATCATCAAGACTCTATTTTATTCAATATCAATATGCAACAACCTTTTTTAACTTCACATAACACAAATATGCCTTGGTCTCATATCCCATCCGATTTAGTAAATTGATGTAGTTTTCGATTTGCCGTTTATAGGAAGGCAGTTCGTGTTCACCGAATTTATAATCAATAACGGTGGCATTTTTCCCTTCGAGGATGATGCGGTCGGGACGGTACAGATGTCCTTCGGGAGTCAGGATGGTTGTCTCGTTCAATACCTGAATACCTTTCCGGAACCAGCTCTCCGTCTCCGGCATCTGCCAGAAATCATCAATATCGGAAGATATTTTAATCGCTTCTTCTTCTGTTATTCTGCCTTCCCGGATAAATTCAATAATGATCGCTGAAAGATCTCCGGGCGTATTGATGCGGCAGAAAATTTCATGCATCAGGTTTCCGTAATCAAGTGGATTTTCCGTGATGTCAATTTCTTCCCGGTTGAACAGGCTGATCTTGTGTTTAATTTTAAGCCGGTCGGAGATGTCGCAGGTTGGGTATGTACTAAGTTGTTGTGTGCTGCTAACTTCATGGGGATCACCCTGTTTTATTATGAGTGGTTCTCCTACTTCAAAACAGGATTCTTCTGCCTTGAAATGTTTGTTTAGAAATTCATTTTGATTTTCATTCAGACAAAGATAAAGCAAGGAAGATAGTGTTTTTAAGTTGATTTCATTGTCTTTATTTTCTTTTGGGAGAGGGCAAATACCTATCATTTCATGTTTTGCCCGTGTAAAAGCCACATAAGCAATATTCAGATTATCAATGTAAGTATGCATCATTTCCCTGAAGTATTGAGCTGCAAAGATGGAATCGCCGAGTTTCGAAGTGTACTCAACGGGCATCAGGGGCAATTCGTTAAACGGTGCGACATTGGTTTCGCACCATAGGATGTTTCGCTTTCTATTGTCTAACTCCCATTCACAGAAAGGAATGATAACAGCTTTGAAGTCAAGTCCCTTGGATTTGTGTATGGTCATGATGCGGAACGCTTGTTCATTTTCCGGAGTAGCAATAAATTGCTTGTGACCAAATTTATCCCACCATTGTAAAAATGAATTCAAATCGGAAGATTTGCCAGTGGTGAATTTATAAACGATGTCCTGAAATGCTTGCAGGAAAACCACTTCATCGTGCCATGAAGGTAAATTAAATAGAGCAATGATTTTTTCCGTCATTTCAAACAAAGCATAGTGTTTAAGTTTCAACAATTGCTCGTTTTCCTCTGTCGAGAAAAGGGAAGAAATTCCACTTTCCGGAATATCACGCATCACAGAGGCTTTTAAGGCCTCATTTACCGGCAATTTCAATTTCCCCTGTGCATATTCAAAATTCAAAATGGTTCTTTGTACTGCATCATCAGGATTGATAAGCAAGCGCAGGATTCCCAGCAGGAATTTTACGGAAGCAGCCGATTCTACCATTAATCCTTCGGTTCCCATGATGTCGTAGCTGAACTCCGGCCTGGCTTCAGAAGTGGTTTTATAGCGTAGCAGTGTTTGAATCACTTCTTTTTCTTCGTTGTTGGTTCGAACCAACATTGCGACATCACAGGGTTTGTAGCCGCGTAACTGAAAATCCTCCAATATTGCTGGGAGCTTTTTTAGACTGATTTCTCTCCAGGATTCTTCTTCATCTGTATTGTCGATAAACTCAAACCTGACACGACCAGTTCCTGCTTTTTCCGGAACCTTTTGAACCGTTTCGTGATACGCGTTGCTGATTATCCCTTTTAAATCCTCTAATTGATTTTGTTTGATGCCTGATCTTTCAATATTTTCATCTAGTTTTTCTTGCAAACGGCCTGATGCTTCTACAAAAAAAGTATTATTGAAATTGACGATGTTTCTGTCGCTTCTCCAGTTGGTATCTAAGTTCTCGTCTTTTAATTCTGC
>JAQVNN010000011.1 GCA_028703105.1 Paludibacter sp.
AACCGATTGGTAGTCAGCTATAAAGATACAAAATTTCAAGGTCTTTACCAAATAAAATGATACCTATTTTATTGATAATCAAATAATTATATCGCCATATAATTTTTGTCATGTACTAAAAAAAAATGTATAGAACTTTTTTCATTTTCTTGTTGTCGGTTCTGATGTACTTCTTTCAGACGGAATTGTTGGCTCAGAATGATCCGGCAAGACCTTCGGTGGTGAAAATTGAAGGTGCAGGTCAGTTTTCCAGAACGGATGCCGATAAATCTGCTCCGGCAAATCAACAAATCATTTTGGCAGAAGGATTCAGTTACTATACAACCCCTGCCGGAATTTATATGTATTTTCCCAGACCGAATAATAATGTCAGGTTGTTTGCTTTGACCGGTCAGCTTATTTGGAGTGGAGAGTTGGTGTCCGGACGTTTTTTTATCCCGACAGGGGTGGGAATCTATTTTTTAAGGGTTAATAATAAAAGTTATAAAGTCAGCTGTAAATAGCGCGGTAAATAAATTAATTTAATGATTAAGCATATCGTATTTTTTGGTGTTGTTGATGAAGCGGAAGGTAAGTCAAAGGCGGAAATCATGCAATTCGTCAAACATGAATTGGAAAATCTGATTCATCTTGTCCCTAACTTGCGCAAAATAGAGGTGGGTATTAACCACCCGGAAGCGCCGGCGGGAAATTTTGATCTGGTTTTATATTCAGAGTTTGACAGCATGGCTGATCTGGATGCTTATCAGGTTCATCCGGAACATCAAAAAGTTGCTGCTTATATCGGAAAAATTAAAACTTCGCGCGCCTGTGTAGATTACGAAGTGTAAAATTTCGCATTCCTTATTTGTATCGTTTTTTAACCTGTTTGCTGTTTGTTTATCATGTGGAAAAATTTTTTCTTTTTTTCCGGCTCTCAACGTGTCGGAATTATGTTGCTTATCTTCCTGATTGTCTTGTTTTCAATCATCCATCTTTATCTTCCGCATTTTTCCGGAAAAGCTTGTTTTTGTACGGATTCGTTGTGTCTGACCGAATTTGAGGCTTTTAAGATGTCGCTTATTTCTTTGGATAGCATGCAAAAAAAAGCGCGTTTTCAATTGTATGGAAACAGGGAAAGAACATTGTATCATTCCCGAAACAATCAATACACCCCGACACACAGCTTATTTCTCTTTAATCCAAATCTGCTTGATTCTGGAGGATTTATAACGCTGGGATTGAAATCTTATGTGGCATCGAATATTTTAAAATACCGGAGAAGGGGAGGTAAGTTCCTTGATAAAACGGATTTTTCGCGTATATACGGTATTTCAGAAGGAAAGTATGCCGAACTCGCACCCTTTATAGAACTACCTTCAGAAGATTCAATCATGACTGAAGTTAAACCGGATAAGGATGCAAAAAGGATACCCGGCACAATCGTCGAGTTAAATACAGTTGATAGTGCTGAGTTGATGCAGATAAAAGGGATTGGTAAGGGATATGCATGCTCTATTATCCGTTTTCGGCAACAAGCCGGAGGATTTGTATGTACGGAACAACTCCTGGAGATTTATGGCATGACACAGAAAAATTACGAGAGAATCAAACCTTATTGTGCTGTTAATGCTGATCTGGTGAGAAAAATCAATGTTAATACTGCTTCTGTCGATAAACTCAGGGCACATCCATACCTGAATTTTTATCAGGCTAAGCAAATTTATGAACTGCGTAGAAAAAAGGGAAAATTATCAGGTTTATCAGACCTGAAAGGACTTTCGGAGTTGAATGATTCAATCCTGATGAAAATAATGCCGTATCTGAGGTTTGATTGATTTCTTTTGTGTCTTTTGCGGTTTTATTATGATGATTTTTTGCAAAATAAATGCTAAATTTGCATGGATTTTACAACACCGGATATTGAGTCATTTTAACGATAATAATTGGATATGTTATACTTACTCGGCTTTGATTTTCTCCCGGGACAATTGATTGTTTTCGGAATCTTGTTATTGACTTTTATTTACCAGGTGTATTATTACTTGAAATATATCCGCATTGTTATCAAAAATAATAAAAAAGAAAAAGCAGGAAGACTAAGTTTTCAGAATGAGAAACTGCCGGTTTCTGTTATTATATGTGCTAAAAATGAACTGGAGAATTTGAAAAAATTTCTGCCTGAGGTCTTGTCGCAGCACTATCCGGATTATGAAGTGATTGTTGTAAATGACGGAGGAGATGAGTTGACTGAAATATTGTTGCGGGATTTTAAGAAGATATACCCGCACTTGCGTTCGACTTTTGTCCCCGACGGGGCAAAAAACCTGAGTACAAAAAAGCTTGCGTTGACGTTGGGAATTAAAGCGGCGAAAAATGACTGGTTGTTGTTTACTGATGCCGATTGTATGCCTGAAAGTAAGAACTGGATTGCCTCTATGGCGCGAAACTTCACTCCGAAAACAGAGTTTGTGTTAGGTTATGGCGCTTATCTTCAGGAAAAGGGTCTTGTAAACAGACTGATTACTTATGATACAATTTTTAATGGACTTCAGTATCTGGGATTTGCTAAAGCCGGAAAACCTTACATGGGAGTAGGCCGGAATATGGCATATAAAAAGGAAGTTTTCTTCAGACAAAATGGCTTTGCTTCTACCCTTCACCTCAAGTCTGGTGATGATGATCTGATGGTTAACCATGCTGCCGATAAGGACAATACCCGTGTCGAAACTTCGGTTGACAGCATTACCTGGTCAAATCCCAAAAAAAACTTCCGGTCATGGTATTTTCAAAAAGAACGGCATTTGTCGGTTTCGACATACTACAACTCAAAAAGTAAACTTTCATTGGTTGTTGAACCGTTTCTCCGTGGCGTTTTTTACTTGTCATTTATTGCCCTGATTGTGTTGTCTGTCATGTCGGCAAACTGGTTACTTGCAGGCGCAGCTTCGTTCTTGTTTTTGTCGAGGTTCGTATTGCAATTGGTGATCATCAATAAAAGTTCTATATATTTCGGAGGTAGAAAATATTGCTTGACTTTGCTGTTGTTTGATGTGATGCTGCCCTTGATTGCTGCTTATATTATGACCTTCGGAAGAATGGGTAGTAAAGCTAAATACATCAGTTGGAAATAGTAAATTCTAAAATTTCAGAAAAGATGCGTATCGTTTTTATGGGAACCCCGGATTTTGCCGTCGAAAGTCTTAAAATATTAGTGGAAAATCAGTATCAGGTGGTAGGTGTGGTGACGATGCCGGATAAACCCGCCGGTCGTGGACATAAAATTCAGTTCTCGGCTGTGAAACAGTATGCGCTTGAGAAAAATCTGACTTTGTTGCAGCCGGAAAAACTGAAGGATGAGGGTTTTCTTCAAAAACTTCAGGCTTTACAGGCCGACTTGCAGATTGTAGTGGCTTTCCGCATGTTGCCCGAAGTGGTGTGGAACATGCCGCCGCTTGGAACTTTTAATCTTCATGCTTCCTTGTTACCTCAATACAGGGGCGCTGCTCCAATCAACTGGGCAATTATCAATGGTGAAAAAGAAACCGGTGCAACCACTTTTTTTCTGACACACGAAATTGATACCGGCAAAATAATCTTGCAAGAAAGAATTAATATTACCGATGAAGATGATGCCGAAACCTTGCATAATAAACTAATGGTGATGGGTGCGCAAATGGTAAAAAAAACGGTTGATTTGATTGCTGCGGGGAAAGCGGATGCCATAGATCAATCAGCTTTCTTAACTGGTGAGGTTGAGCTGAAGTCTGCCCCCAAGTTGTTTAAGGAGAATTGCCGGATTGATTTCTCTAAGTCTGTCGAAGAGGTACACAATCAGGTAAGAGGCTTGTCACCCTATCCTGCTGCGTGGACTGAAATCCAGCTTCCAGGACAACCGGAATCGATGGTCTGCAAGATTTTTAAAACAAAAAAAGAATTTGCTAATCACGGTCTTGAAACCGGCTTTGTTCATACTGATGGGAAAAAGTTTTTGAAAGTTGCCCTGAAGGATGGATTCATCAGCTTAATGGAAATTCAAACTTCGGGGAAGAAACGCATGGATATTGGTTCTTTTTTGCGGGGTTTGAGGTAAATCTTGTTTTATTTCTTTATCAAAAATACCTAAAAATGGGGATGCTTTTTTGTTGCAGGGACTTTGCCCATTTACTATCTTTGTGCCTGTTATCAGTCACAGATAAGATCAGACTGCATACATTTAATCATTAACTTATTTTTTTTGCTAAATGCAAAACAATAAAAGACACATTACGGGTTATCTGCTGACAATATTATTTGTCTTTTATTTTGCATCCACTAATTTTTTCAAACACGTCCATATCGATGAAAACAATCGCTTGATTGTTCATTCACATCCCTTTTCTCCGGAATCAAATCACCAGCATTCATCGGCATCATTCCAACTGATTGATAAATTGTCGTGCTTTACTGTTGGACTCATTTGGCTTGGGATAACCCTGCTGGCAGTCCTGGAATTGAATAATATCAGGATGTCTTTCTCTAACCGGAATTTTAAGTCTGATGATTTTCTTAATTTTTGTTTTTCCCGTCCTCCTCCCACCATTTAAATGTTAATCCAGATATCGACACAATATTATTGTGCCTTTTTTCTCCGGAATTGAAGTTTCGGACAGATACTATAATTACGTGAAACGAGCATGAAATCATTTACGTACAAGGTTATGATCATTTTCACATGCGAGTTCCATACAACCGTTAAAAAAATTGTAATGAAATATAAATTATTTTTTGCTTTGCTGTTTTCAACGGCATTTGTTTTTTCACAAACTCAGTATTTTCCTGAAGAGTCATCCGATAATTTAATCGCACCAGTCAGAAAAACAGATGCGAATATTTTTGGCCATACAATCGATAAAAATACACAGGAACATGTGGGTTTTATAACAATCAGAATTAAAGGAACGACTATAGGAGCTGCTACAGATGCAACCGGACATTTTTACCTGCGTAATCTGCCGGCAGAGGAACTGACAGTCATCGTTTCGGGAGTGGGCTACAAAAGTATTGAAAAAAGAGTCCGTTTAGAAAGCGGAAAATCCATCGAATTAAATTTTGAACTGGAAGAAGATGCGGTTATGCTTGATAATATTGTTGTTTCCGCCAACAGAAATGAAACCAGACGGAGGGAAACGCCCAATATCGTGAACGTGCTTACCGGCAAATTGTTTGAGAATACCAACTCGGTATGTCTTGCACAGGGACTGAACTTTCAACCGGGACTCCGTGTCGAAAATAACTGTCAGAATTGTGGTTTTCAACAAGTCAGAATCAACGGACTCGAAGGCCCTTATTCTCAAATACTGATTGATAGCCGTCCCATCTTCAGTGCATTGGCAGGAGTGTATGGCATCGAACAAATACCAACTAACATGATTGACCGTGTGGAGGTGGTACGTGGCGGGGGATCTGCCTTGTTTGGATCTAATGCCATTGCCGGAACCATTAATATCATTACCAAAGAGCCGATGAACAACTCCTTGTTGGTTAGCAATTCCACCATGTTTATCGGAGCCTCTTCTGCTGATATCAATACTTCTGTAAATGCGGCATTGGTTTCAGATGATTATCGTTCGGGTGTAAGTATCTATGGCTCCTCGCGTCAGCGCGAAGGCTGGGATGTCAATAATGATGGTTTCACTGAAATAGGTTTGATTACTGCCCGGAACATCGGTTTTCGTTCTTATTTTAAAACCGGCGATCAAAGTAAACTCACCATGGAATATCATAACCTGAGTGAATTCCGCAGAGGTGGTAATCATCTTGAATTGCCTGCACATCAGGCGGACATTACTGAACAAACAGATCATAATATCAATACCGGAGGAATTAAATGGGATTATTTTACACCCGATTACAAGCACCGGTTGAATGTGTTTACATCTGCACAGCAAATCAAGAGAAATAGTTATTACGGAGCTGGGAAGGACCCGAATGCATACGGACTGACAACTGATCTCTCGTATGTTGCAGGTGCTCAATATGCTTATTCGTTCGATAAGTTTCTGTTTATGCCTTCTGACTTAACAGTTGGTGCGGAATATAATTATAACATGCTGAAGGATAAACAATTGGCCTATGAACGTCAGATTGATCAGCAAATGAATATCAAAAGTGTTTTTCTGCAGAATGAATGGAAGAATAAATCATTAAGTTTATTGCTGGGAATGCGTTATGATAGGCATAATTTGATTGAAAAACCAATTTTCAGCCCGAGGGTAAATCTGCGGTATAATCCCAAGGAATGGGTAAATCTACGTGTCAGTTATGCCGAGGGTTTTCGTGCTCCGCAGGCTTTTGACGAAGATTTGCATCTTACTGCAGTAGGGGGTGCAATACAAATTATCGTGCTTGATCCGGAATTAAAACCTGAACGCTCTCGGAGCTACAGCTTGTCGGCGGATTTTTATCCAAAATTTGGTAAAGTACAAACAAATTTGCTGATTGAAGGTTTTTATACGGATATCGATGATGTTTTTTATCTGGAAGAAGCAGGTGTTGATGCGACAGGCAACACGAGACTAATGCGTAAAAACGGCTCAGGTGCAGTAGTCAGAGGAATCAACATCGAAGGTAAGGTAATTCCTTCACCAAAATTAAATTTGCAGGCAGGCTTTACCATTCAGCAGAGTTTATACAAACAAGCCGAAGGTTGGAGTAAGAACCCGTATCTGGAACCTCGTCGTGAAATGTTTCGCTCACCCAATCATTATGGTTATTTGACTGCATCGTATAATCCATTGAAACAAATGACCTTTGCCTTGTCGGGGACTTATACCGGAAGTATGCTGGTGCAGCATTATGGAGTAGCAATTGAAAATGATGAAGAAGTATGGACGCCTGATTTTTTTGACTTAGGGTTCAAAATCGCTTATGATTTTAATCTTGGTAAAGGAACGACTTTGCAATTGAATGGAGGAGTTCAGAATATCTTCAATAGCTTTCAACGTGATTTTGATAAAGGAGAAACCCGTGATGCAGGGTACATGTATGGCCCGTCACTACCTCGTTCGTTTTACGCAGGTTTGAAACTGAGTTTGTAAGAAATTTGATTCATACCGAAAAGATATTGGTTGAAATTTAAGAGACGCGCTATTTGAGCCTTGAAAAGGCGAGTTTGCGGATTTTAAATTTCAACCAATATCTTTTCCGTAAAACCTAAATACTTATGTTCCTTATATGGTTATAAAATTGAATAACCTTTCAGATTCTCAATCAACACCTCATTTTCTTCCCTCGTACCAACCGTGATCCGGATGCAACCCAAACATAACGATACCGTATTGCGGTTTCGCACGATGATGCTTTTGCTTACAAGATATTGATAAACAGCATTGGCATCATCCACTTTCACCAGTACAAAATTAGCATCAGTAGGGTAGATGTGACAAATGATATCCAGTTTTTTCAGTTCTTCAATCAACCAGCTTCTTTCAGATGTCAGTATCTTTACCCAGTTGCTGACCTGTTCTTTTTCCTGCAGGGCTTTCAATGCCTGTTTTTGTGTCAGTATGTTGATATTGTATGGGTATTTGATTTTATTCAGTACCTGTACAATTTCAACAGTAGCGAAAGCCATACCAAGTCGTATCGCGGCACTTCCCCAGGCTTTTGAGAAAGTTTGCAATATCACTAAATTATCAAACTCGTGAATTCTTTTTGCAAAGCCGGGTTGGGATGAAAAGTCAATATAGGCTTCATCGAGAACAACGATTCCCTTGAAATTTTGAACCAGTTTAACAATTTCATGCTGATTCATGCTGTTACCGGTCGGATTGTTGGGTGAACATAACCACATCAGTTTCGTGTTATCATCGGCAATCTGCAACATTTCATCAGCAGAAAAATCGAAATTATTGTTTAACAACACCTTGCGGTATTCGATGTCATTGATATTGGCGCAAACCTTATACATGCCATAAGTCGGCTCGATGGCCACCACATTGTCGATACGTGGTTCGCAAAATGCCCGGTAGAGTAAATCAATCGGTTCATCGCTGCCGTTGCCTAAGAAAATATTCGCTGCGGGAACATGTTTTATGTCCGAGATAGCTTCCTTCACTTTCCACTGCAAAGGATCCGGATAGCGGTTATAGGGAGCATTGTAGGGGTTTTCGTTGGCATCCAGATACACCGATGCCTCACCCTTAAATTCATACCGGGCGCAGGAATAAGGTTGCAAATTTGCAATGTTTTTTCTAAGTAATTTTTTGATGTTCATTTTTTTTAATGGCTACAGTTTCCGGTCTGTCATTGCGAGGAATTCACGAAGTGAATGACGTGGCAACCTCCAATAAAATTGTAATTTTTTTAGATAAAGGGCGCAAGCATTGCGCCCCTACGTTCTTCGCTATTTAAACAACCTGATCTTGACAGCGTTGCTATGTGCTTGTAATTCCTCGTTCTCGGCCATCAAGATTATGGCATTGCTTAGGTTGGTCAGGCCTTCCTTCGTAATTTCCTGGAAGGTGACTTTACGCAGGAAACTATCCAGATTTACACCACTGTATGCTTTGGCATGACCATTAGTTGGAAGTGTGTGATTGGTACCCGATGCATAATCGCCTGCGCTTTCGGGCGTATAATTCCCGAGAAATACCGAGCCGGCATTCACAATGTTTTCTGCAACACCCTTGTAATACCTTGTAGCAATAATCAAGTGTTCGGGTGCGTATTCGTTGGTCATGGCAACGGCTTCTTCCATCGTACGGACAAGGATGATTTTGCTGTTTTTCAGGGCTTTTTTTGCAAAGTTCTTGCGGGGAAGCAGTTCAAGCTGCAAATCAATCTCTGCCTGTACTTTTTCAATTAGTTCTTTGTTGGTTGTTATCAGTATCGACTGACTATCAATGCCGTGTTCGGCTTGCGAAAGGAGGTCGGATGCCACAAATGCCGGATTGGCTGTTTCGTCGGCCAGCACTTCCACTTCAGATGGACCGGCGGGCATGTCAATCGCTACACCTTTGAGCGAAACAAGTTGTTTGGCGGCGGTAACATATTGGTTGCCGGGACCGAAAATTTTATACACCTTTGGTACTGATTCCGTTCCGTAAGCCATAGCAGCAATGGCTTGTGTTCCTCCAATTTTAAATACACGGTGAACACCGGCAACTTTAGCGGCATACAATATTGCCGGATGAATTTTTCCCTCCTTATCAGGTGGTGAGCAAAGGATGATTTCTTTGCATTCGGCAATTTGAGCCGGAATGGCCAGCATCAGTACGGTCGAAAACAAAGGAGCTGTTCCTCCGGGAATGTATAATCCCACCTTTTCAATGGCAATGGCCTTTTGCCAACAGTAAACACCCGGTGATGTCTGTATTTCTTTCAGCTCCAGTTGTTGCTCCGAGTGAAATTTCCAGATGTTTCGCTTGGCCATTTCGATGGCTTGTTTCAGCAGTGGCGAAACTAACTTTTCGGCTGCCTCTGTCTCAGCTTTTGTTACTTCAAAGGATGCCAGCTCAACCCCATCAAATTTTCGGGTGTATGTTCTGACTGCTTCGTCGCCTTTTGTACGAACATCCTCAAGAACATGACCAACAGTTTCAAAAAGAGTTAAACTGTCGAATACCGGACGGGTAAGAATATTTGCCCAGGTATCACGTGTTGGATAGTTGATTATTTGCATGTTATATCGGTTTGAGTTGTTTTAATATGGTAACAAACATGGATATATTATAATGATTGTCAGAATTTTACGACAAATTCAGCTACAAATTTACTGTCGGCATGACTTCCGTCTTCCCATATATAATGCTCGTAATTTAACCGGATGTCGTTGATAAATGGCTTGTTCAGGCTGATGATTAAACCTCCTGAGATTCTGTTCCTCGCCTCATCAATTTTCATAGCAATAGTGGATGAATTCTGCACATCATATTTCAGATTTTTAGTCATCCCTTCATACCTCAAAACGGGAGATATTTTCGTGATATTCTGCATCTTAGGTGTTTTGATATCATATTTTGCCATCATCAGGTAGCCTGTCGTATAGTTGTTTTCCAGTAAATTATTTTTACTGTAAGTCTTGAGCAGATATTCTGTTTCAAAATGAAAGTCCTGATATTCAAAACTGATGCCGGCGTTGTAATAGGTCATTCTGATTGAATCCGGACTGATGGTGTTGGCATTCAATGAAAACTGAACAGGTTTATCCGGAAAAAGCACCATGCGTGTTGCATAACTTAGTTCTTTTAATTGCAGTGTTTTGTCTTGCGTGTAAAGGCCAAGTCCGTTGTAAATTCCCAATGTCAAATTGAAAGGTACTGCTCTTTCATTCCAAAAATTAAAAGAGATTCCTACATCCCGCAGGTTGGTTAACTGTTTTCCCATAAACGACCTGTTTGCAAAATAATACTGATATGGAGAACGCAAGTTATCAGTGCTGAAAGGTACTTTTTGCTGACCGATAGTGAAACTGCACCAATCAAGTGTCTGTAGTTTCACATAAGCATCCAACATGCGTGTTTTTCCTTCATCCGAAAGATCAATTTCTGCTTTATAGGCAGCAATCGGGGAGATGTTTCCCCTGACGCTGAACCTGGCGTTGCGAATCTGAAAACGATGTTCGTCTGATTCGGTAAAATATTCATATTTTCCACGGATGGTACCATCAATTTTAGGGGTATAATCGCTTTTTTCCTGAGCAATCAATTGAAAACAATTTAGTAGTACGAGGAAGATGAATGTTTTTTTAATCATATTTTAAAAACTAATGAGTAACTAATACAGAACAAGCATAAAAATCATCCCATTTTTCGAAAAGCTCCTGCATTCCTCTTATTAAAACCACGTTTGCACCATTGGCTGAAAGTACTTCCGGATCAAGGGGACCGGTATTGACGGCAATGGTAAATAAACCGGCAGCTACGGATGATTCAACTCCAAGAGGAGCATTCTCTATCACAACTACTTCCCAGGGCTTCAGTCCCGATTTGTTCAGGGCTTTCAGGTATGGCTCGGGAGAAGGTTTTCCCCGCTTTACATCGAATGCTGTTACCATCCTGTCTTTTACAAAGATATCCGGGAAATAATCATCAAGACTGTTTATCAGCGTCGGCTGGCCGGATCCGGTAACCAAATAAATTGCCAATTCTTGTTGTTTTATTTTATTAAGCAATTCAGTTGAACGGGGCATGGCTAATATTGGTCCTAGCGTTTCCAGGTGTTGTGTTTTTATTTCGTATATAGATTCTTGTTCCTCTACCGTAGCAACCCGTCCGAAAGCTCTCATATAGGCGCTGTTGATGGTGTCATGTCCCACACGACCTTCATTCATGTAGGCTTCCTCAATTGTAAACGGGATACTCAAATCGTTCATAGTTCTTACCCACGCTTTTGCATGATTTTCCATCGAGTCGAGTAAAACACCATCCATGTCGAAAAAGACCGCTTTTAATTGAAATTCAGGATAATTTTTTTCTTGAATAAAATTTTTAATTTCAGAGAAAAACATGTAATAATTTTTTTTCTTGCAAAGATACTTATTTTCACTTTAAATTCTAATAAAAATACGTTCCCCGTTCTTTTATTATTGAAAAAAACTTTGTACTTTTGCCACTCGAAATAAAATCGGGGTGTGGCGCAGTTGGTAGCGCGCTACGTTCGGGACGTAGAGGTCGCAAGTTCGAGTCTTGTCACCCCGACTTTTTTGAAAGCTTATATAACATCTCGATTTTAATTCTGTTGGATCGGGATAAAAAATGAATATTATGAAAAAGCATTTGTGGGTACTTCTTGTTATGTTTCCGGTTTTCTTTTTTGCATCCTGTGACTTATCCGGAGAGTCAAATTATTCTCCCAATATTATTTTTTTGCGCCCTGTTGCTAACAATCAGGATACACTTCAAATTGATTTTATAAAAGGCGAAGGTCCTGTCATGGATACCATTCAGGTAGGAGATACGGTAATGTTTTATATCCGGCTCATAGCTTATTCTAACCGGCTTACGGCTTTTAGTTTAAAACATTTGCCGGCTGAAGCTTCAACCTTGCTGTTGCCACCGGTCAGCAAGATGGATTCATTGTTTAATTCACAATCGGATTATGATAAGGGCGATTTTTACATGGATCCGCTTTATTCTATCTTGGACATGTCGTTTCGTTATGTAGCGCTCACCCCCTCGCTGGATGCAAAACTCGATTTTATGGTGGTCTCTGATGCCAATTTTGAAGGTGGACAGGGTTCTAATACAACTCAGATTAGACTTAAAACACCTATCAAACCCTGATTATTCAGTCAGGATTACTTTTACTGAAGAAGCTGAAATTGACGTTGCCATATTTTTTGTGAAAGAGAAAGAAAGGATGGGACTCAAATTCCTGTTTACGTGAATGTTCCAAAATAAATAATCCATCTTCAGACAGTAAGTCATATTTAAACACTATGTCAGGAAGTTCTGAAAGTCTTTCCAAATCGTAAGGTGGATCTGCAAAAATCAAATCAAATTTAACGTGACATTCGGGAATAAACCTGAAAACATCTGCTTTGTGGAGGATTAAATTGTCAATTTTCAACTCCTGACATACTTTACGGATAAACGTGCCGTGTTTTTCGTTTTGTTCAACCGCAATTACTTCAAGACAGTCGCGTGAGATGAACTCAAACCCGATACTGCCTGTTCCGGCAAATAAATCAAGCATACGGATGTCTTCAAAATCTATCCGGTTGCTTAACAGGTTAAACAATCCTTCTTTTGCAAAATCAGTCGTAGGCCGGGCTGAGATTTTTGTGCTTGCCTGAATGCGTCTTCCTTTGAATTTTCCACTGATTATTCTCATAAGCCGGATGGTATGTTTTTACATTTTACATGCGGGAAATAGTCTTTCAGGAGTTTCTCAGAAAAAAACGCGGTGTTGTCATCACGGTAAATTTCAACTCCGGCCGTTTCGTGGTTGAGTGGTAAATGATGCAACATATTCAGCACGTGGTAAACAATGTCTTCTCCCGTTTGGTACTGATAGTTGTTAAGTAATAGTATGCTGTTGTTCTGACAGGCAAGACAGTCAATTTGTTTAGATCTTACCCAAACGGCAATTTTTTCCTCTTTTCCCTGATGTTCTTCTTCCAGGAGCTGATGCAGGTGGTGTTGAACTGTCATCAGAGGGTAAACAGCCCGGAGGGATTTGATAATGTGTTTGTCGAATGCATATATAAGTACATAACCCCGGTGCTTGTAATGCGTGTGAAAAATCTGGTGTGAACCGGGTAAAGCCGGGTGATGAAGTCTTAAAAAATCCTCATTTTTTTCAGGCTTAAAAAGTGCTTCAGGAATCAGAGTGTAGTATTCACTCTCAACAATCAATGTTACAGACTGACACGCAGGTTGCGATGCCTGAAGAGCAGAAAAGAGTTCTTCTATGCCGGCATGTCCGGCAAGATTTTCATGCGTTTGCTGTACAGAAGATATGATTTCTTCATTTTCATTGTAAACAAACAAAGAAAATCCATCCGGATGCATCCGGATGGATAAATTATATTGTTTGTCAACGAGGTTTGAATGCATATCTCCCCGTGTAATGAATTATTCCCAATTGCCGGCAAAATTGTTGGGTTCATTTGCTGCACCTACTTTTACGCCGGGATATTTTTCTAATTTTTCCTGTAAATCAATCAGGTTTAATGTTTCCTGCCGGTTTACATCGAGAAGGAATGTTTTGTATGGAGCACGGATTTCACATAGTGGAATAGATATACCGTTTGAGCTGACATATCCGTTGTTTAATTCCATTTCAAATTCGACTTGTTCAGAGTAGGGAATGTATTTTATCTTCTCAAGAGCTTCTGCGCTGAGATCGTCAGCATACAGCGCTTGAAGAAGTGGTACTGTTGTTGTATCACGCCGGAAACCTTCCAGGCCGTTTTCAATGATTTCACGTTTGTTACCCCTGCGGACAATGGCGGCAGCTTTTGCTTCGGTCAGACCAGCCAGAAGTTGAGCGTCGGTTAAAACACCTTCTTTAAGAACCATTTTCTTTCTACCAGTCTTGATAAATGTGATGAGTGAATCCAGACTGCTGGTATAATAACCTTTTTGATCCCTGTGCTCAATCTGCGCAGTTCTTAAATTGATAAGCGTTTGAATTACATTTTTTTCTCTTTCTGCTCTTATTTTTTCAAATCGGATGGGTGTTAAAACACTCATGAAGCAAAAATAAGTTAGTACAGCAATGGCTGCAAACAGTAGAGTTTTGATTGTTGTTTTCATCTATTTGAATTTATTGTATTTAGCTGAACCAGTTAACCTTGTTTTCTGTACTTTTTCAGCATGCAAATTTAAAAAGAAAATCCAATCTTCCCAATAATCTGCACGGTTTTTTTGATTTATTTTATCTTAGATGTTATATTTATTTATTTTCTTCAAAAAAAAAGACATTGAATCTCCTACTTTACAAATCTGTCGTATATTTGCATAACGCAGATTTCGCAATTTAATTTTTTCTTTATGCCTGTGATATTTAACCAATCCAGTGTTGCTCAGTCTTATATGCGTTTCCTGAAATTACATGGGAATATTTTTTCCTATGATGAAAGAAAGGAAATTAAAGGTCTTTATAAGCAACACTTCCGGCAGACATCCACATCAGTGTCGTATCCGGACGATCCGGTTCTGTATAAATTAGCTGTTGCCGAAATTATAATCGATGAAGTTGGTCTTGGAAAAACAGCGGTACTCGCGTTCTTGTTTCATGAGCTGGTAAGAGATAAAAAGCTCAGTGTCGATGAGATAGAGCGAAAATTCAACGTACCTGTAGGATTGTTGATTTCGGGTTTGTTGCGGGTACGAGAGCTTTATGCTAAAAGCACATCACTTGAATCAGAAAATTTCAGAAAACTTTTGCTGACTTTTGCCGAAGACGTTCGTGTGATATTGATTATGATCGCTGAACAGATGCAAATAATGCGGACACTGCAGGGGTACCCGGAAGAGGAACGCCAGAGTATTGCCCGGGAATGTTCTTTCTTGTATGCACCTCTTGCTCACAGGATGGGTTTGTATGCGATTAAAACGGAGCTCGAGGATTTGTCCCTGAAATACACCAACCGGGAAATATATTCGGAAATTGCGCAGAAACTGAATGAAACAAAAAGGTCCAGGGATAAATACATACGTGAGTTTATCCAACCACTCAAAGAAAAGTTGTCTGGTATGGGGTATGATTTTTCCATCAAGGGTCGTACTAAATCCATCCATTCAATTTACAATAAAATAAAAAAACAAAACACGGCGTTTGAGAATATCTACGATTTATTCGCGATAAGGATTATTTTTGATGTCCCGCCGGAGAAAGAAAAAGCAGTTTGCTGGCAGGCATATTCCGTGGTGGCAGATATGTATCAGCCGAATCCGAAACGTTTGCGTGACTGGCTTTCCATTCCCAAATCGAACGGTTATGAAAGTTTGCATACTACGGTACTCGGTCCGCAAAATAAATGGGTTGAAGTGCAGATTCGTACCACGAGAATGGATGAGGTGGCAGAAAAAGGATTGGCTGCCCACTGGAAATACAAAGGAATCAAAGGCGATTCCGGAATGGATGAATGGTTAAAGAATGTCCGCGAAATCTTAGAAAATCCGGAATTAAATGCCATTGATTTCATGGATGAATTTAAGCTGAATCTGTATGAAGAGGAAGTTTTTGTGTTTACTCCCAACGGAGATTTGCATAAGCTGCCGAAAGGAGCTACGGCTCTTGATTTTGCATTTTCTATTCATTCTGCTTTGGGCACTAAGTGCGTGGGAGCAAAGGTAAACGGAAGAAATATGCCTATCAAGTACGTGTTGCATAATGGCGATCAGGTAGAAGTACTCACTTCTCCGACTCAAAAGCCGAATCAGTCGTGGTTGAAAATTGTGACCACTTCAAAAGCCCGGAATAAAATCCGTCAAGCGATGAAAGAAATTGAGTTTAAAGATGCTGAACTTGGCCGGGAAATACTGATACGCAGGTTTAAAAATTGGAAGATAGAGTTCGAAGAAGGGAGAATTTCCAAGTTGGCCAGAAAAAAAGGCTATAAAACGGTTAGCGATTTTTATCAGGCATTAGCTTCCGGCAGACTTGATATCCTCGAGGTAAGGGATGGCTATATCGAAATTGAAAAGAAAGAGTCTTTTGAGATTCCGGTAGAAACACGAAGTGCCGAAAATTTCAGTAAAGAAGCTCCTGTCCCAGATACTACCGGTAAGGAGGATGTACTGATAATTGGCCGCGATTTAAAAAACGTGGACTTCAAATTAGCCAAGTGTTGCAATCCGATTTACGGTGATGATGTGTTTGGTTTTGTGTCTGTGTCGGGAGGAATAAAAATTCACCGGAGTGACTGTCCCAATGCGCCGCAAATGATTGCCCGTTTTGGTTACAGGATTGTAAGAGCACGCTGGTCGGGCAAATCTGCCGGTTCTCAGTATCCGATAACACTTCGCATTGTGGGGCACGATGATATCGGGATTGTAGCCAATATTACATCGTTGATTTCAAAGGAGAAGCAGGTTACCTTACGTTCAATTTCCATCGATTCAAATGCCGGACTTTTTCAGGGAAATCTGACCATCATGGTAAGTGACAATAAGGAACTGGACATGATGGTGAAAAAAATCAGTCAGGTAAAGGGTGTTAAACATGTTTTGAGGAGCTGAGCATACCACATGCCGCAAAAATATCTTCTCCCCGTGATTTCCGGATGGTGGTCATGATCCCGTTGTTTGTCAGGTAATCACGGAAAGCAATCATCTTGCTTTCATCTGAAGTTTTCAGGTCAATCCCCGGTATGGCATGATAGCGTATTAAATTGACACGACAATCTATTCCTTTCAACAGTTTAACCATTTCGCGGGCATGCCGCAAGGTGTCGTTCAATCCGTTAAACAGGATGTATTCAAAGGAAACCCTGCGTTGTTTACTGAAATCATGGTTTCGTAATTCATCAAGTACCTTGTGAATTGGATGGGCTTTTTGAATGGGCATCAGCTTCAGTCTTTCTTCATCAAAGGGTGAATGCATACTCACAGCCAGGTGACAAGTTGATTTTTCCAGAAAAATCTTCATGCCCGGAATCAACCCGATTGTTGAGACGGTTATTCTTTTCGGACTCCATCCCAACCCGTAATCTGCTGTAAGAACTTCAAGGGTTCGTAATACATTTTCGATATTATCCAGCGGTTCTCCCATGCCCATGAAAACAATGTTGGTGAGTTGTTCCGATTCAGGAATAGAATAATACTGGTTTAAAATTTCCTGTGCTGTAAGTTGAGCCCCAAAGCCCTGTTTCCCGGTCATGCAAAACAGGCAGTTCATCTTACAGCCTACCTGTGAAGAGATGCACAAGGTGGCCCTGTCGTCTTCCGGGATAAAAACACTTTCAATGAACTGGTTTTTTTGTGTTTTGAAAAGATATTTCACTGTTCCGTCAACTGAAACCTGCTTTTCAACAGGAAGGTATCTGCCAACTTCGTATTGCTCGTTTAGCAAAGTCCTGTTTTTCAGAGAGAGATTACTCATCTCATCAATGGAGATTGCTCTTCTTTTGTAAATCCATTCTGATAGCTGTTTCCCGGTAAATGAAGGCATCCCCCGCCCGGTTGTTATGGCGGTCAGCTCATCTAATGTTTTGCCTAATAGAGGTGTTTTTATCATCTTGGAAGTTTTGTCAAAAATACGCAATAAGTTCTATCTAAAAAAATGACGGAATGAAATGTTTTCACTCCGTCATAAATCAGTTATGTGTATGATATTAATAAAAATTCAGCCTGTTGTCTGTGACCTCCGCTTTAGTGCGCATGTCCATCATGATAATATTCGGAAGCGAATACCTGAATCGTGATGCCAGATTTTGTTTTTCTGACACAAGGTCGAAAGTCGCTTCGTTTTGCTGAACATCATAATTATAAAGCACAAAGACACCTGCATTGCCTTTTACCGGAGCTGACAATTGGTTTAGCTCCTGAGAAACAGCTTTCCCGATAACTGCAGGTTCAAAACCTTCCATGCCGAACTGGTAAGAACCGAAGTTAATGTTTTCAGCCGATCTAACTTCAAGATCCATGTTGCTTGCAAGGCTTTCCAGTGTTACCCCGGAAGATATTTTTCCGGTTATTTCCTGGATGATTTTTTCAGCTTTTTTATCGCGGATGATTTCACTGCGGATTTGGTTGGCTACTTTGTCAATCGATCTGTATTTCGATTTGTTTACATCCGTAATTACCGCAACCATTAATTCTTTTTCACACTCAAAAACATCAGAAACTGTTCCTTTTGAGTTTTCAAATACCCAGCGAACAACTTGGCGTGACTGAGGAATATTCAGTACGTTTTCGTTTGATTGATATATTTCGTTCGCTTGTCGTACGATGTAGTTGTGTTGTTTTGCAATGCTGTCGAAATCAGCAGCTTTTAGACCGGCTGCAAAGCGTTTGGCTTCATTGAAAATGATACCCTGGGTTTTAGAACTGGCAATTACACCGCGTTCCAGGATGGCCAGCTTAACCTTTTTCCTTGGAGCGGTTTTTTCCATGATTTGTATGATTTGTGTTCCCTGAGCATTTTTGAATGTAAATACTTCATTGACTCTTTTGGCGAAAGCGTCACGAAGGATGTCTTTGTCCAGCGCCTGGTCTCCATCCATTATCCAGCCGATTTCGCCGTTATTTTCGGCTGTTTGTTTTACTGCTGAATATTTTTTTGCCAGTTCGCCAAAATTTGCTCCGTTACGGATTGCCCTGATGATACTGTCAGCCTTTGCTTCTTCTGTACTTAAGAGGAAAATATGTCTCAGTTTTACAGAGTCGGGAAGCATGATTCCTGTTTCCATGATACGTGCCATGGTGTAGGTGCTGTTCACAAATAGAGGGCCTGCAACATCTCCCTTTTTGCCTGAAAAAGCAAAGTCTTTATAATGTACAGGAATGCTTTTTTCTGTATAATTACGTCCGGTATAAGGAATATCAGAGTTCATGTTCACAAGTTCAACTACATCTTCTGTCTTTGCAAACTCATTTTTCAGTTCGTTGATGAATTTTTCCGCTTCAGTGAAATCATACTCTTGCGGTTGAATATTAAAACTTACAAAGTTGATGGATGCATTAGGTTCCTGACGGTAACGGCTGATTTGACTGTTATACCTTTCTTTGATTTCTTTGTTGGTGACTGTAAACTCGGTATCAGGAACAGAAAAATAAGGTTTAACAAGGTATTTTACGGCTACATTTTTCGCGTTTGCCTCAAAATTTGCTTTTGCTTGTAAGTTGTTTACAACCACTGAATTAGAAATTAATACATTGTATTTTTCTTGCAGCAGAGAGTATTTAACAGTCTTTTCGAGGAATATCCACAGTTTTTTGTATTCATTTAATACTTCTTGCATTTGATAATCAGTAGGATCATCATCTTTAAAGTTTAAAAACTGTAACAACATAGCCCGGCTGAAACGACCCGATTCGTCCGCAAAGAAGCGACGTTGTTGAATCATCGGGTGAATATTATTCCCGATCAGCTGGTCGGAGAGTTCTTCTTTGCTTACAGTAAGACCCATTTTTTCAGCCTCTGCCAGCAATATTTTTTCCCTGACAAGTTGATCCCACACAAAAGCTTTCAGTTGTTGCATGGTCTGTTCGTCAATATTCTGCTGCCCGGTTTCATATTTCTGAAAAACCGTAATTTGATCCAGTAAATCCTGATAATCTGCAATGTTGATTTTTTCTCCATTGATTTCAGCTACTGTTTCTCTGGATTTATTGAAAAAAGTGGACCCCTGTGTGAGGAAGTCTCCAATTATGAAAGATAGGAGTGCAACCCCGATCACGACTATAAGTAAAACTCCTTTACTTCTGATTTTTTCTAATGTTGCCATTTTACAAACTTGAAATGTATTTTTTAGTCAATTATACCTGTTTTTTTGAGGGCACGAATATACGAAATTAATTTTATCCACCCAAAAATAATCTGATTAATTCAATTCTGTTGTTAGTTACCTTGATACACTTGAGATTGAAGTCCCCAATACGAATTACTTCATTCAGTTTGGGAAAGTGTTGATGGTGATGCAGTACGAAGCCTGCAATGGTTTCATATTCATCGGATTCAGGTATGTTTAACCCGAACTTCTCATTTGCCTGTTGAACCTCCATTCGGCCGGATAACAGGTATTCTTTTTCATTCAGTTGTTTGGCGATGTATTCGCGATTATCATGTTCATCTTCAATTTCACCCAGAATTTCTTCAATGATATCTTCGAGTGTAATAATCCCGTTGGTACCTCCATGTTCATCCACCACCACCGCAATGCTTTTTTTGTGTTGCATGAACAATTTCATCAGTTTGTGTGCGGTCATATTTTCAGGTACAATCGGAATCTGTCGGATGTACTTCTTCCAGTCGTTGGGGTGTTCAAACATTTCAGACGCGTGAATATACCCGATTATGTTGTCGATGTTTTCTTTGTAGATTGGAATTTTTGAAAAACCTGTTTCAATAAATGTCTGTTTTAGTGTTTCCAGACTGGCTTCATATTCCAACGCGATAATTTCAGTTCTTGGTACGGAACAGTCACGTAGTTTGACATTAGAGAAATCCAGGGCGTTCTGAAAAAATTTCACTTCCGTTTCAATCTCTTCTTCCAGATTGCTTTTATCAAAACTTTCCTGAATAAGATAACTCAGATCAATACGGGAAAACATTGTGTTGTTGCTGTGTTCGGGTGTCCCAGTTTTGAAAATTCGCAGGATCATTTTGGAGAGCCATGTGGTAAAATAAGCTATTGGGTATAAGACGATATAGAACAGAAATACCAACCACGCAAACACACGAAGCCAGAGGTTGGGGTTCGTCCGAAAGATTGTTTTAGGTAAAAACTCTCCGGTAAATAATACGATGATGGTGGCCAGGATGGTTTGTAAAAAGGTGATGAGAAATTGATTTTGTGTAAAAGAAAATAAAGGTGAGAGAAAATCAGCCATCATCAGTCCATAAACCACAAGCGCTATGTTGTTACCAACCAGCATAGAAGAAATAAATTGCTGAGGGTGTTTATAGAAGATACTGAGCAGGGAAGATGTCAGACTCCGTTCTTTTTTCTCTAACTCGAAGCGCAGTTTATTGGAAGATACAAACGCAATTTCCATCCCTGAAAAGAATGCAGAGAGGATGAGCGTGATAATAATGTACGTTAACGTGTCCAAGATTCAATCAAGTGATTTGAGAATGCAAAGATAGAGAAAATAACAGTTTGATTGTTACAAAAAATTAGAAATTTATTTTGTCGTTTTAAAAAAATACAATACCTTTGCACTCGCTTTTGAAAATTCGATTCAGTAGCTCAGCAGGTAGAGCACATCCCTTTTAAGGATGGGGTCCTGGGTTCGAGCCCCAGCTGGATCACCCGTATTCTAAAGCGATATATGTTGATTCAGTAGCTCAGCAGGTAGAGCACATCCCTTTTAAGGATGGGGTCCTGGGTTCGAGCCCCAGCTGGATCACCTGAAAAAATCCCGCATGATTTGCGGGATTTTTTTGTTGGTGTATAGTTGAGTTGACTACAGCTTCAGACCTACTGTCAGGTTGATTACCCCGCCATTTTCCTGAAAATCAGAAATTTGTTCAGCCAACGTCTTCCCTTGTCTTAGGGTGTAGCGCAAATCAGTTGTGATGAAATCAAAAAGATCAATTCCTGCACCTATTTGATATTCCAGTTTATTCAAGTCAAAAGAAAAAGTTTCATTGATGTTGTGTGTGTACATGGCACCACCGGATATATGCAAACTCAGCAAGCCTATATCGAAAAACTTCAATCCGACATGTACCGGTATTTTTAACTTTTCAAAGGTGTCAACTTCCTCTCCATTTTGAATTTTTTGAACGGCATAATGAAATTCGGGCTGGAAATATAATTTTTTTCCCATTTGTATAAATCCACCGAGTTGGTAATTACCTTCAAGCTGCGAAGCAAAATCATCTCCGAAATTTTCAGGTGGGTTGTTAAAGTCGGCAGTTAAATTCAGACCAAACTTAGGGCCATATCTGAAATAAAATTTTTCAGGTTCAGTCTCATAATCGGTGCTTTGTGAAAAACCGACCAAACTTGTGACAGTGAAAAATAACAGGATGTAAAACTTGGTTTTCATGGTTGTAAAAATTTGTTTTGGTGATTGAAAATTATTCAAAAAAACATGAAACATTACACAAAGATGTTAAATCAATTTTAAAGTTCAAAAATAAAATTCAAAAGTATAAGTTTTTTGTAAATTATTAGTTCTTTTTTTTAACTTTTTTTACTTGAAATATTTTCTTTTGAAAAATTAAAGAATTACTTTTGTGATTCAAAAAAAATAATCAGCCAAATAAAGTTCAAATAACATGAATACAAAATTGCAGGATTTAACCGACAAAATCTATCTGGAAGGGGTAGAAAAAGGGAAGACGGAAGCTGCTGAAATCATATCGAAAGCAGAATCAGAGGCTGCTGAAATAGTTTCAAAAGCAAAAGCAGAAGCAGACAAGCTTTATCAATCATCAGAAGAAAAGGCAAATGAGTTGATGAAAAATACCCGTGCTGAGTTAAAGTTATTCACCCGGCAAGCGGTCGATGCCCTGAAATCTGAAATTACCAATATTGTTTGCGGAGATGTGGTTTCTGATTCGGTAAAAGCTGCTACTGCAGATAAGGAATTCATGCAAAAAATGATTTTGTTGATAGTTCAGGAGCTGGCAAAGAATCAAACTGTCACTATTGAAACAAAACAGGCTGAAGCACTGATCACCTATTTTAAATCCAATGCGAAGGATTTGTTAAATAAAGGAATTAAAATCACTGAAGTCAACAACATTAAAACTGATTTCACCCTTATTCCGGCCGACGGTGGTTATAAAATTAACTTCGGAGAGGATGAGTTTGTAGCTTATTTTAAAGAGTTTCTCAGACCGAAATTAGTAGAAATGTTGTTTTAATGCAAAAGATTTTCAATCAACCGATGAATTATTATTGCCTGGTAGCAGGGCTGCCCGACTTACAGAAGGACGATACAAAAGGTTTTTTGTCGCCGGGGGATTTGCTGGCTGAAATTTCCCCGCAACTGTCTTTGGGAGATGCCCGCCTCTTTCGTTTGCTTTATGCCCGGTATGACAATGCTAATTTTCTTTCTTTTCTCCGTGATAAGGAAGCTCAGCTTGATCCATTCGGTGTACTTGGCAGAACTGATTGGGAAGAATTGATCCGGTTGATGCAGGAAGAAGATTATTCCCGGGATCAACGTCTGCTGCCGTATTATATCGAATACTTCAGACTTTCACGTGAAGATGAAGATTTTCTGAAAGGAATCTCACAGGAAGATTATCTGGCAGGATTATATTACGCTTATGCCATGCAATCTTCCAATAAGTTTGTGTCGTCCTGGTTTGAATTCAATCTTAATTTAAATAACTTACTGACCGCTGTTTTCTGCCGGAAACACAAAATTAACCCGGAAAAGCTAATCGTGGGTCAGAACGAAGTAGCTAAAATTCTCAGAACCAGTCATGCCCGTGATTATGGTGTCGGGGGGCTTTTTGAATATACGGAGGAAGTAATTAAACTGGCAGAAGAGGTTGATTTGTTGGAACGTGAGAAAAAAATTGACGCCCTGAAATGGGAGTGGTTGGAAGAACATACCTTTTTTAATTATTTTACGATTGAAAAGGTCCTTGCCTATACCCTGAGGGTCGAAATGTTGTATCGCTGGAAAATGCTGTCATTTGAAGCCGGATCTGAAATTTTCCGAAACATACTGACTTCTATGAAGCAGGGAATAAATATCAATGCATAAATATTATACCTATAAATAATGTCAACAAAAGGAATCGTAAAAGGAATTATTTCTAACCTGGTTACCGTTGAGGTAGATGGTCCCGTTGCACAGAATGAAATAGCCTACATTCAGTTGGATGCAACCAGGCTGATGGCGGAAGTGTTGAAAGTGAACGGGAACAAGGCTTTTGTTCAGGTCTTTGAAAGTACACGAGGGTTGAAAGTTGGTAACGAAGTAGAGTTTGCCGGTCACATGCTCGAAGTAACACTGGGTCCGGGCTTGTTGTCGAAAAACTACGACGGACTGCAAAACGACCTTGATAAATTAACAGGTGTATTCCTGCAGCGCGGAGAATATAATTTCCCGCTTGATAAGGAAGCTAAATGGAAATTTACGCCGCTGGCATCGCCGGGTGATGTGGTGGAAGCCGGTTCCTGGCTCGGAGAGGTGGATGAGAATTTTCAACCGCACAAAATCATGGTGCCTTTCGTTTTTGAAGGTAGTTACACCGTAAAAAGTGTTGTCTCTGCCGGTGAATATACCATCATGGACACTATTGCTGTAATTACGGATGCCGACGGAAAGGATATTGAGGTCAATATGATTCAGAAATGGCCGGTTAAAAAGCCTATCACTGTTCACACAGAAAAACCCCGTCCTTTTAAATTGCTGGAAACAGGTGTTCGTATCATTGATACAGCCAATCCAATTTGTGAAGGTGGAACGGGTTTTATCCCGGGTCCTTTCGGTACTGGTAAAACAGTGCTCCAGCACGCGATTTCCAAACAGGCTGAAGCTGATATCGTAATTATTGCTGCCTGTGGTGAACGTGCCAACGAGGTGGTGGAAATTTTCGTTGAATTTCCGGAACTGGATGACCCGCATACGGGTCGTAAGTTGATGGAGCGTACCATCATTATTGCTAATACCTCCAATATGCCGGTTGCTTCACGTGAAGCATCGGTTTACACGGCGATGACGATTTCGGAGTATTACCGCGCCATGGGATTGCGTGTGTTGATGATGGCCGACTCGACTTCCCGCTGGGCACAAGCCTTGCGTGAAATGTCGAACCGTATGGAAGAATTACCCGGTCAGGATGCTTTCCCGATGGACTTATCCGCCATTATCGCGAACTTCTATTCCCGTGCAGGTTATGTTTACCTGAAAAACGGCCAGACTGGTTCGATTACCTTTATCGGTACGGTGTCGCCTGCCGGTGGTAACCTGAAAGAGCCGGTGACTGAGAGTACTAAAAAGGCTGCCCGTTGTTTTTATGCGCTCGAACAGTCACGCGCCGACCGCAAACGCTACCCGGCTGTGAACCCGATTGATAGTTATTCTAAATATATTGAATATCCTGAGTTTGAAGAATATATTTCAGGCGTTATTTCGCCGGAGTGGACGGCTCAGGTAAACGATATGAAAACTATCCTGCAACGCGGTAAAGAAGTACATGAACAGATTAATATTCTTGGTGACGATGGGGTGCCGGTGGATTATCACATTACTTTCTGGAAATCGGAAGTAATCGACTTTGTGATACTTCAACAGGATGCTTTCGATAAAATTGATTCGGTTTGTCCGCTCGAACGTCAGGAATATATGCTCAATTTAGTGATGGATATTTGTAACTCCAGGTTCGAGTTTAACGGATTCATGGAGGTAATGGATTATTTCAAACGGGTAATCAACGTTTGCAAGCAAATGAACTATTCGCCTTATAATTCGGAACAGTTTGCAAAATATGAAAGTGATTTAAAAACCATCCTGGCTGAAAGAATAAAATAAGCGGAATAAAGATATAGTAATTATGGCAACGAAAGCTTTTCAGAAAATATATACGAAAATCACCCAGATTACCAAGGCAACCTGCTCTTTGCATGCTACCGGGGTGGGTAATGAAGAACTGGCAACGGTGAACGGTAAACTGGCACAGGTGGTGAAAATCTTCAACGATGAAGTTACCTTGCAGGTATTTGGTGGTACGGAAGGTATTCCAACTAATGCAGAAGTTATTTTCCTTGGCAAATCACCGACCTTGAAAGTTAGTAACCAACTTGCCGGACGTTTCTTTAACTCCTTTGGAGACCCTATTGATGGCGGACCGGAAGTGGAAGGTGAAGAACGTGAGATTGGTGGCCCTTCAGTGAATCCGGTGCGTCGTAAACAGCCTTCGCAGTTAATCGCGACGGGTATCGCAGGTATCGACCTGAATAATACCCTGGTTTCCGGACAAAAGATTCCGTTCTTTGCCGACCCCGATCAGCCGTTCAACCAGGTTATGGCCAGTGTGGCCCTGCGGGCGAAAGCGGATAAAATCATCCTGGGCGGTATGGGACTAACAAACGATGATTACCTGTATTTCAAAAATGTGTTTAACAATGCCGGGGTGCTGGATCGTATCGTGAGCTTTGTGAATACAACTGAGAATCCGCCGGTTGAACGTCTGTTGATTCCGGATATGGCGCTGACTGCTGCCGAATATTTCGCGGTAGATAAGAATGAAAATGTACTGGTGCTGCTTACCGACATGACTTCCTACGCCGACGCGCTGGCCATCGTGTCGAACCGTATGGACCAGATTCCTTCGAAAGATTCTATGCCGGGGTCGCTTTATTCCGACCTGGCAAAGATATATGAAAAAGCCGTGCAGTTCCCCGAAGGCGGTTCTATTACCATCATCGCGGTAACTACCCTTTCAGGTGGAGATATCACCCACGCGATTCCGGATAACACCGGTTACATTACCGAAGGTCAGCTCTTTCTGCGCCGCGACTCAGATGTGGGTAAGGTTGTTGTCGATCCTTTCCGTTCTTTGTCGCGTCTGAAACAGTTGGTTATCGGGGAAAAAACCCGCGAGGATCATCCGCAGGTAATGAATGCTGCCGTACGGTTGTATGCCGATGCTGCAAACGCGAAAACAAAATTGGAAAACGGTTTCGACCTGACAGACTACGATGAACGTGCTTTGTCGTTTGCTAAAGACTATGCTGATAAATTACTCGCAATTGATGTGAATATCGATACCGACCAAATGCTTGACGTAGCGTGGGAGTTATTCGGTCAGCATTTTACAAAAACGGAAGTTAATATCAAACAGGAGCTGGTTGAAAAATACTGGAAATAATTTTTTTTTGCTGTCCGGTTTTCAGAGGAAAATCATTGTTTACATTTTTTTGAATTGAATTGAATACCTTAACATGATTAGTGATATGAAGGATATTGTGAAATTTAATCAGGTTGAAAACAAACTGATTGTTTTGAATAAGCAGCAGGTAATGCTTGATTTTGATGTGGCAGCCTTGTATGAAGTTGAAACAAAACGTGTCAATGAAGCTGTACGAAATAATCCGGAGAAATTTCCGTCAGGGTATGTTATTGGGTTGAAAAAGAAAAACTTACCGGCTTTGCGGTCGAAATTTTCGACCGCAAATTTGAGTAAAAGCCGATACATGCCTAAAGCATTTACTGAAAAAGGTTTGTATATGCTGGCTACTGTGTTAAAGAGTCCGAAAGCAACGGAGACAACCCTGGCAATTATCGAAACATTTGCAAAAGTAAGGGAGTTCTCAAGAACCTTGTCGGCTTTTACAGTTAACCCTGAAAAAGAAGAACAGCAAAATCTGATAAAAAAAGGAACAGATATCCTTTCAGAAATAATTGGTGAAGAATTAGAAATCAACAGTACGGAAACCAGTATAGAACTAAATCTGGCTGTGTTGAAACTGAAACACACAGTCAAAAGAAAATAGATTTTTATGGCGATACAATTTCAATATAACAAAACATCCCTGCAGGCTTTGGAAAAAAACCTGAAGATGCGTGTGCGTGCACTTCCTACGATAAAAAATAAGGAGAGTGCCCTGCGTGTGGAGGTGAAGAAAGCCAAAGATGAGAATAAGAAATTGGAACAGGAACTGGAAAACCGGATTGCTTCTTACGATAAGATGCTGGCTTTGTGGGGAGAGTTTGATATCAGTCTGCTGAAGGTTGAAGATGTGAAAATGAGTATCAAAAAAATCGCAGCTGTACGCATTCCTGTGCTGGATGAAGTTGTATATCAAATTAAACCATACAGCATGTTCAATGCGCCGAAATGGTATGCCGACGGATTGACACAGTTGAAAGAGTTGGCACAAATCGGGATAGAACAGGTGTTTTGTGAAGAGAAGATACAATTGCTAGAGTATGCCCGTAAAAAGACAACACAGAAAGTGAATTTATTCGAGAAAGTACAGATTCCGGGTTATGAAGATGCCATCCTGAAGATCAAAAGATTTATGGAGGATGAAGAAAATCTTTCTAAATCCTCTCAAAAGATAGTAAAATCGCGTCAGCAAAAACTCAAAGAGGAGGAAGTGTTATGATTGTAAAGATGCGAAAATATTCATTTTTGGTTTATCATAAGATATACCTCGATTTCCTTGATAAAATCAGGGATATTGGTGTGTTGCACATCATCGAAAAATCAGAGGGTGTATCGGAAAATGAGACCTTAAATCAACAAATGCAGTTGAGGGCAAAGTTAAAATCCATGCTCCGGCAATTGCAGCAGGAATTAACTAAGGATGTAATTCCCAAATCGGCAACAGTAGGTGTGGATGGTTATGCCCTGATGGAAAGTGTTGAGCGTCAGTATAATCTGCTGGATTCACTCCATCAGAAACTGCAATCGGCTGAAAGGGAATGGGAAAGAATGGAAGTGTGGGGGAGTTTTTCTCATGACAGACTACAGGAGTTAGAGGAGGCCGGATTCGAACTGAGATTTTTCTGTTGTAATGTACGGAAATTTGATCAGGAATGGGAAGTATTGTACAATGCATTTGAAATAGACACAATAGGAACGCTTCGTTATTTTGTGACGGTGAATAAGCCCGGCGTTGAAGTCAATATTGATGCAGATCCGGTGAGAATTTCTGATAATAATGCAGCTGAAATCAGACAGGAAATTGAATCAGTGAAGGACGAAATTGCGTCTGTGAAAGAAAATATCCGGAAGTTGGCCATTGAGCATTATAATGCCATACTGGCATACAGTCAAGAGGTTTCTGGTGAAATTGATTTTTCAAAGGTGATGCTGAATACCCGTTCAGAAGTAGAAAACAAGGTGATGTTGCTCGAAGGATGGTGCCCGGAAGAAAATGTAGCTGCATTGGATGAATACCTGGAATCGTCGGGTGTTTATTTTGAATCGGCCGAACCGGCTAAGGAAGAACAGGTTCCGATTAAACTGAAAAATAACAAGTTTGCGAGATTGTACGAGATGATTGGTGAATTATACGATCTGCCGAACTACAGCGAAATCGACCTTACTCCATTTTTTGCGCCATTCTTCTTGTTGTTCTTTGGATTGTGTGTGGGAGATACGGCTTACGGACTGATTATCTTACTTGCAGCAATTTTCATGCGGAGAAAGGCAAAGCCGTCTATGAAACCGGTTTTTTCACTTGCCATCTGGCTGGGTGCTTCAACGGTTATCCTCGGCTTTGTGAGTGGAACTTTTCTCGGTTTCAACCTGATTGAAGCCGAAATTCCCTGGTTGGAAAAGTTCAAAGTTATTATGTTGGATTCAAATCAGTTATTCTATACTGCTCTGATAGTCGGGATTGTCCAGATTTTGTTCGGTATGATCATTAAGGCAGTCGGACAGGTAATCCGTTTTGGCTTTGCGGCTTCACTGGCATCCTGGGGGTGGTTGATCATCATACTTGGTATGGGCGGAACCTATGCTGCTTCAAATTTTATGGGAATCGACCCACAGGTAACCAAATATTTGTATTATGGATTTGGAGGATTGGGAGCACTTCTGGTGTTCATCCTTAATGATATCAAACGTAATCCGCTTATTAACGTCGGAGCTGGTTTGTGGGATACTTACAATGTGGCAACGGGTTTTCTCGGTGACCTGTTGTCATACATCCGTTTATTCGCATTGGGTATTTCATCTTCTGTAATGGGATTTGTGTTCAATGACCTGGCGATGAAAATGAGCGGTGACATTCCTGTACTTAATATTATCATTATGTTGGTCATTTTGCTTATTGGACATGGTATCAACATTTTCATGGCTTGTTTGGGAGGTTTTGTGCATCCCATGCGTTTGACTTTTGTTGAATTTTATAAAAATGCCGGATTTGAAGGAGGAGGTAAAAAATACAAACCATTTAAACAAGTTGAAAAACAGTTGTAAAATAAAACTATCAATAAAAATAAATAAACTCAATAAAAACAACAAATTATGGAACCTATTATTTTAGCGTATATCGGTATTGGTTTGATGGTCGGATTAGCCGGTGTGGGTAGTTCATACGGAGTAACTATTGCAGGGAATGCTGCTATTGGAGCAATGAAAAAAAATCCTGATGCATTTGGTAACTATATGGTTTTATGTGCTTTGCCAGGAACTCAGGGTTTGTATGGTTTTCTCGGATATTTCCTCTTGCAAACCCATCTTTCACCCGACATGTCGTGGGGTGTTGCGGCTGCCGTATTCGGCGCAAGTCTTACGCTTGCCCTGACAGGGTTGATTTCAGCTATCCGTCAGGGACAAGTTTGTGCCAATGGTATTGCAGGGATTGGGTCAGGTTATGACGTGTTTGGTAAAACCATGATTTTAGCCGTATTCCCGGAATTGTATGCCATCGTTTCGCTGGCTGCCGTATTTATGATTGGTAACGCACTCTAAAACTTATCTAAAATTGTTAAGAAGCTCAAACGTCCGAAGCGTTTGGGCTTTTTATGTTTGCAAATCCCGCAAAATAAATTACTTTTGCATGTTTAATAAATGCATGAAGCCTTCGGATTATCACATGCTTACATTATCAGGGGAAAAACATCATAACACGTGAAAATAAGAAAAAATAAATGGAAAAACTTCCTGCGGAAAATGCGTTTTCAATACCGGATATCGGTGCTGAACGAAAATACCCTGGAAGAATCCTGGCATGTACGCTTGTCGAGGTTTTCCGTGTTTCTTTATGCTTCATTTTTTATCCTGCTTACCTTTTTTATCCTGGCATCTATCATCATTTTTACTCCCCTGAAGTACTACCTCCCTGGCTATGGTAGTCCTGACGACCGCATGGATATCATCAGTAAATCCATTCAAGTGGATTCTTTACTCAACCAGATGGAAATGCAGTCCGCCTACCTGGATGTGCTCAAAGGAATTATATCCGGTGATATAGAACATGATTCTGCCCAGGTAAATGATACGATTCCTCTAAAAGAAAGAGCTGAAATATTGATGGAAAAATCGAAAGCTGAAAAAGAGTTTGTGGAACGCTACGAAGCCGAGGAAAAATATAACCTTGCTTCGCTGACTCCCAATGGAGTTGAACGTGTTTTTGTCTTTTTTAAACCAACAAAAGGAGTCATTTCTTCCTCGTTTGATGTGCAAGATAAATTATACGGCATATCCGTCGTGACAGCCCCTCATGAAGCAGTGGTAAGTGTTCTTGCCGGAACGGTAGTTTACACCTCTTTTTCTTTTACTTACGGATGGGTAATTCACATTCAACATGAGGACAATTACCTCTCTATCTATAAACATAATGCACAGTTGCTGAAAAAACCGGGTGATTTGGTTAAAGCCGGTGAAGTCATTGCTTTTACGGGAGATGAAACTGATGTAAAAACTGGCAACCATTTTTATTTCGAATTATGGAAACAAGGTAAGCCGGTTAATCCGGAGGAAGTCATCATATTTTAAATCAAAAATAGTTCATATTTATCATGTTGGCAGGGCAGAAAAAAAATATCGCTATACTTGGTTCCACCGGTTCTATCGGGACGCAGGCGTTGGAGGTGATAGATGCAAATCAATCGTTTTTTGAAGTGTACGCTCTTACTGCGGGAAATAATGTTGATTTACTAATCCGTCAGGCACGTAAATTTTTGCCTGAAATAGTCGTGATTGCCAACGAAAAGCTGTATCCGCAACTGAAAGAGGCCCTGACCGACTTACCAGTCAAAACTTTTGCCGGTGCAGATGCCATCGCGCAGGTGGCTGAGATGGAACCGGTTGATATCGTGTTGACGGCTATGGTGGGGTATGCCGGACTAAAACCTACCATGCACGCCGCAAAGGCAGGGAAAAGAATCGCGCTTGCCAACAAAGAAACGCTCGTGGTTGCGGGTGAACTGATTAATGAGATGTGTCAAAAATACAGCGCTACAATCATTCCGGTTGACTCCGAACACGCCGCAATTTTTCAGTGCCTGGTCGGTGAAGGAAATAATCCTGTTGAGAAATTGATTCTTACAGCTTCCGGAGGACCGTTTCGTACGTATAACTGGAACGAGATGGAACATGTAACTCCGGTGCAGGCACTCAAACATCCTAATTGGGATATGGGAGCGAAAATTACCATCGATTCGGCCAGTATGATGAATAAAGGTTTTGAGGTGATTGAAGCCAGGTGGCTTTTCGGAGTCTCACCGAAACAAATCGATGTAGTCGTACATCCCCAGTCCATCATCCATTCGATGGTACAGTTTGCCGATGGTTCCATCAAAGCTCAGATGGGCCTGCCGGATATGAAGCTGCCAATACAGTATGCTTTTACTTATCCCGATCGCTTTCCGACTAATTTTCCGAGGCTCGATTTCAGCCTTTACCCGCATTTTACATTTGAAAAACCTGACATGGAGCGGTTCCGTAACCTTGCTTTTGCTTATGAGGCGATCGACCGAGGAGGAAATATGCCCTGTATCCTCAATGCAGCGAATGAGGTAGTGGTGGCTGCTTTCTTGCAGGAGAAAACAGGATTTCTCGAAATGAGTGATATCATCGAATCGGTTATGGGTAAAATGCCTTTCATACCGAAGCCCGTTTACGATGATTATGTGGCAACCGACTGCGAAGCCAGGGCAATGGCGGCTAGCTTGATAAAAGATTATAATTGATAAAACGAACGCGATAAAATAAACAGCAAACTTCCCCTTCAGGGGGTTGGGGGCTTATTAAAATAAATCAAACACATAAATGGAAACTTTTTTAATTAAAACGCTACAACTGATTCTCAGCTTATCGATTCTGGTTTTTTTACATGAATTCGGGCATTTCTTTTTTGCGCGTCTTTTTAAAGTCCGGGTCGATAAATTCTATATGTTCTTTAATCCGAAGTTTTCTCTTATAAGAGCCAAGAAAATAAATGGAAAATGGCAAGTAAAGTTTTTTGCGTCCAATGTGCCGGAAAACGAGCGTCAAAAAATGAATGCCCAAGGCGAAGCTATGCTTGATGCCAAAGGAAAGCCTGTAATGGAACCCATTCCGTTGGATGAATTGCATGATGACGACTGGAGAAAGCATCCTGAAACAACAGAATGGGGCATCGGCTGGTTGCCACTGGGAGGCTATTGTAAAATTGCAGGGATGATAGATGAGTCGATGGACAAAGCGCAATTGGCGCTACCACCACAGAAATGGGAATACCGTTCTCGTTCGGTATGGCAACGCCTCCCTATCATCACCGGGGGAGTGCTCGTGAATTTTATTCTGGCTATGCTGATTTATGCTGCTGTGCTGTTTACCTGGGGACAGGAATACCTGCCTTTTGAAAACGCCCGTTATGGATTACAATTTTCTCCAACCATGATAGAAAACGGTTTTCGTCAGGGGGACAAGGTGCTTTCGGTAAATGGGGAAGCAGTTGAACAACGTGCTGATTTTATTGAGAAAGTTCTGATTGATGGAAAAAGAAATGTGCAGGTGCTTCGCGATGATACACTTGAAGTGGCAATCCAGCTGCCGGCCGATTTTGCACAACGGATTCTCGCTGCCGAGGAACTGAATTTGGTTTCAGTCCGTTTTCCCTTTGTGATTGAAGAGGTTCAACCAGGAACACCTGCAGAAATTGCTCAATTGCAACCGGGTGATAGTGTGGTGGCTGTTAATGATAAACCATGCAGTGTTTTTCAGGATGTTTCTGCCGAGCTGGAAGCGCATGCGGGTGATGCTGTCTCTGTTTCATTTTACCGAAACGGAGCGTTAAAAACAACAAAACTTAACCTGACGGAAAATGCTAAAATGGGCGTTGCCCTCCGCCCGATATTCAACTATTTTGAAACTGAAAAAATTGAATATGGATTCTTTGAAGCCATCCCCGCAGGAATATCCCTCGGATGGGAAACACTGGTCAGTTACGTGAAACAGTTTAAACTCGTGTTTACCAAAGAAGGTTCAAAACAGTTAGGCGGTTTCGGAAGCATCGGGAAAATGTTCCCGAATATCTGGGACTGGCAGATTTTTTGGTCGATGACTGCCCTGTTGTCAGTGATACTGGCTTTTATGAACTTCTTACCCATTCCGGCCCTGGACGGAGGACATGTTATGTTCCTCTTGTATGAAATGATAACCGGCCGTAAACCAGGGGAAAAATTCATGGAATACGCCCAAACAGCCGGGATGCTTTTATTGCTGTCGCTCTTGATTTTTGCAAACGGAAACGATATTTTTAAGGCATTTTTCAAATAGTCAGGTTAATTTCTAAAAATTTCTTATCAATCAATTGATTATTGAAACGAAATCTTTATCTTTGCAAGAAGTTAAGAAAATTAAATTATAATAAATCAATCAATTAATAACAATTTCGGTATGAAAAAACAATTATTATTTGGGCTATCAATATTAGTTGCGATTGCGTTCAGCTCATGTAAAAATCTTGGAGACCTTGATCCGAGCATGTTCACATGTACGCCTAATCCGCTCGAAACCAAAGCCGGTAAGGTGGATGCTACTATTACAGGTACTTTCCCTGTGAAGTATTTCCAGAAAAATGCTATTGTTACAGTTACACCTGTTCTGAAAATGAGCAACGGAGATTCAGTTAAATCAACTCCAAGTGTTTTCCAGGGTGAAAAAATAGTAGGAAATGACAATGTAATTTCTTATAAAGCAGGTGGTACTTACACCATGAATGCCTCATTTAATTATGTGCCTGAAATGGCTGTTTCCGAATTGTATCTTTATTTCCATGTGAAAACCAAGAAAAAAGAATATGACCTGAAACCGGTTAAAGTGGCTGATGGTGTTATTTCTACTTCAGAATTGCTTCAGAAAAACAAAGATGGTCTTGGCGCCGCCATTATTCCTGATAAGTTTGAACGCGACATCATGGAAATGACCGATGCTGAAATCCTTTTTCTTATTCAACAATCAACTGTTCGTAAATCCGAAACTTCTTCTGATCAAATCAAAGCACTGACACAAAAAATTGTGGATGCTAAAGATGAATTGAATAAATCGGTGGAGAGTCTCCAGATTTCTGCTTATGCTTCTCCTGATGGTGCAGTGGATTTGAATACCGGTCTGGCTGAAAAACGTCAGAAAGAAACTGAAAAATTTCTGAATGCTGAACTGAAGAAAATTGGTTCTCCTCTTACTGTTGAATCAAAATTTACTCCGGAAGACTGGGAAGGTTTCCAGAAATTAATGGAAGAATCAGATATCCAGGATAAACAACTGATCTTACGTGTGCTTTCTATGTATAAGGATCCGGAACAACGCGAACGTGAAATCAAAAATCTTTCAGCAGCGTTCAAACAAATTGCTGATGAAGTGTTGCCGAAACTTCGTCGTTCTCAGTTGAAACTGATGGTGAAAGTTACCGGAAAATCTGACACTGAAATTGCAAAATGTGCTAAAGAAGATGCTTCTAAATTAACTGTTGAAGAGTTGCTCTATGCTGCAACTTTAACAGAAAACCTGGATGAAAAAGCAGCAATCTACAAAAAAGCAACTGAACTTTACAGCTCAGACATCAGATCATTCAACAACCTGGGAGTGGTTAAATTCCAACAGGGTAAAGTGGATGAAGCTGTTGCTCAGTTCAACAAAGCACTTCAGATAGATGCTAAAGATGCCGATGCCAACTACAATGCCGGTTTATGCGCCCTCGCAAAAGGAGAAAACGACAAAGCACTGGTTTACTTTGGTAAAGCTGCCGGAACTTCAGGCGACCTGAAAAATGCGACCGGTACCTTGTACGCTACTACCGGTGACTATGCAAAAGCTAAATCTTCTTTTGCAGGTACAAACACCAACAATGCTGCTTTATCTCAGATCCTGAATAAAGAATACAATGCTGCTAAGAATACCCTGGCTGCTATTGAAAAACCGGATGCTCAGACAGCTTATCTGGGTGCTGTGGTTGCTGCCCGTACCAATGATAAAGACGGTGTTTATTCAAATCTGAAAACAGCGATCGGTAAAGACAGTAGCTATGCTGCAAAAGCTGCAAAAGACCTTGAATTCTCTAAATTCTGGAATGATGCAACTTTCGTTTCAATCGTGAAATAGTTTAGTATAACTTCATAGAAAAATCCGGCGCAAATTGTTGTGCCGGATTTTTTTGTTCGTCATACAGCGATTATTAAAACGAAACCTGTTAATCATGCGAATCAGGAGTTGAATTTAAATAAGATTTGATTTTCGTTAGTTGAATCCATCTTCCCATCTTTTACAAAAACATGTCATATTGTCGTGTTTCTTATCGGATGAAATTAAGGAATAATATTTGACAACTGACACATTGTGGAGGGTGCTAAAAATTTGTAAGATATTTTATTACTCTGTAATTTAGGATTATCTTTGCATGTTCAAATTATAATAACGAATTATTGTGACAAAAAAGAAAAAACTTATTGAAGACGAACAAATTATAGAAAAAATTGTTGAAGGAATACAAGAGCGAAAAGGAAAAGGTATTGTGGTGGTGAATATGCAAAAACTGAAAGATGCTCCCTGTAGCTATTTTGTCATTTGTGAAGGAGACTCCAATGTGCATGTGAATGCTGTTGCTTTATCAATAAAAGATGTTGTACAAGAGCAAATAAATGTTAAGCCCTTTGCAACGGATGGCTTTGAAAACTGTGAATGGATAGCAATGGATTATGGACAGATTATCGTGCATGTATTTCAACGTCCGGCACGTGAGTTTTATGACATTGAACACCTTTGGGCAGATGCTGAACTTCAACAAATAGAAAATTTAAATTAATCCTTGCATGGAACAAAAGAAAATTCAAACACCTCAGGCTAAACCGGGTGGAAAAGGTCCGAAGTTTAATCTCTCCTGGATATACGGTATTATTGTGCTGATTCTCTTTGGCACGTATTTCTTCGGAGACCGGGTGCCGATGAAGGAAATTCCATCATATCCTGTTTTTAAACAGTTTGTGATGGATGGGCATATTGCCAGCATTGAAGTGTTCCCGCAAAAAAATCAGGTTGAAGCGGTGGTGAAGGATAGTATGCCCAGTATGAAGGCAGTCTTTGGAGATAATTATGAAACTTATGCCAAAGAACGTAAAGTTACGGTGAAAATCCCAAGTGCTGATAAGTTTGAGGAGTTTATTTCTGAAGTGAAGTTTCAGCAGGTTGCTTACAAAGAAAGTAAAAATTATTTTGAACTATTTTTGTATAGTGTTCTTCCCTTCTTGTTGCTCATCCTTTTCTTTGTTTTTATGACCAGAAGAATGTCCGGACAAATGGGCGGAAGTGGTGGCCCGGGAGGTATCTTCAATGTAGGAAAATCGAAAGCGCAATTGTTTGATAAAGGCAACGCGGCTAACCGGGTAACCTTCAAGGATGTGGCCGGACTTGCAGGAGCTAAACAGGAAATCGAAGAAATTGTTGCTTTTCTTAAGAATCCCGGAAAATATACGGAATTAGGAGGTAAGATTCCCAAAGGAGCTTTACTTGTAGGCCCCCCGGGAACAGGAAAAACTTTACTTGCTAAAGCTGTTGCCGGTGAGGCGGATGTGCCTTTCTTTTCCATGTCCGGTTCCGATTTCGTGGAAATGTTTGTCGGCGTAGGAGCTTCACGTGTGCGTGATTTGTTCCGTCAGGCGAAAGAAAAAGCCCCTTGTATTATCTTTATTGATGAAATTGATGCGGTAGGTCGCTCGCGCGGTAAAAACCCGAATATGGGAAGTAACGACGAAAGAGAAAATACCCTCAACCAGTTACTGACGGAAATGGACGGTTTCGGTTCAAACAGCGGGGTGATTATCCTGGCTGCCACCAACCGGGCTGATATACTCGATAAAGCGCTGTTGCGTGCCGGTCGTTTCGATCGCCAGATACACGTGGATTTGCCGGATATCCACGAACGAAAGCAGATTTTTAATGTACATCTTCGTCCGATCAAAATCAATGAAACGGTGGATGTGAATTTTCTTGCGAAACAAACTCCTGGTTTTTCGGGTGCTGATATTGCCAATGTATGTAATGAGGCAGCGCTTATTGCTGCCAGAAAAGGAAAATCTTTTGTCGAAAAGCAGGATTTTCTGGATGCTGTTGACAGAATTGTCGGTGGTTTGGAAAAGAAAACAAAAATCATTACACAGTCCGAGAAAAAATCGATTGCCTACCATGAAGCAGGTCATGCAACTATCAGTTGGATGCTTGAACATGCCAATCCGCTGGTGAAGGTGACCATCGTTCCCCGCGGGGAAGCTCTCGGTGCGGCCTGGTATTTGCCGGAAGAACGTCAACTTACAGTAAAAGAACATATCCTGGATGAAATGTGTGCTACCCTTGGTGGCAGGGCTGCGGAAGAAATCTTCCTCAATCAGATTTCCACCGGCGCTATCAACGACCTGGAACGCGTAACCAAAAGGGCTTATGCCATGGTGGCTTATTTCGGAATGAGTGAACAACTGCCAAACCTCAGTTATTATGATTCTTCAGGGAATTCTGACTATGGTTTTACTAAACCCTACAGCGAAAAAACAGCGGAATTGATTGATGCGGAAGCCAAAAATATCGTTGCGGAACAGTATAAACGTGCAAGGAAAATTTTAAAACAGCATGCTGAAGGTCATAATAAACTTGCTGAGCTGTTATTGGTCAGGGAGGTGATTTTCGCAGAAGACCTGGAGGAAATCTTCGGTAAACGCCCCTGGGCTTCCCGTCACGATGAGTTGATCCTGCAAAACGGAAATGGAAGCGAAGAAGAAGATGCCCCTGCACTTCCGGTTGGTGAAGTGGTGGTTGATTCCTCTGCAGAAGTGATGGATGAGACAACAACTCCTGATTCAGAGAAAAAAACACCTGAGGACACTCCGGAAAAGGCATGAACCAGTTATATTCCCGACAGAAAATACTCGACAGAATAGCTCGTGTGAAGGAAAATCTTATCGACCCCGCCGAGTTAAATTATATCCAGGAAGATATTTATAAGCCCGTGGTTCCCGATGCGTTGACTTGCTTCAAACAGGAACTGGAAGCTATAAGCGGACAATGTGTCCTTTGTGGAAATGAAGAAGATATGTGTGCAAAACTGGCAACTCTGATGCAAACAAAGGGGTTGCCTGTGTTGTTTTCGAGAGATGCTACCATTGTAGATAAACTCCGGCGGTATCATGTCCCGGTTGAAACCGATGAAAGTAAGTTTAACGATATGCCAGCAGGCGTTACTGCCTGTGAATACCTGGTGACACGTACCGGCAGTGCGGTGGTAACTTCGTCGGGAGGTTCGGGACGCCAAATGCATGTTTTTCCTCCGGTACACATCATCCTGGCATCAGTTGACCAGCTCGTCGATTATCTGGAAGATGCTCTTGTGGCTGTCCGGCAAAAATACGAAAATGACTTACCTTCTGTGATTACAGTTGTTACCGGACCCAGCCGGACGGCGGACATAGAAAAAACTTTGGTACTGGGGGCGCATGGTCCGAAAGAATTGATTATCTTTGTTCAACAATACAGAAACAGCTAATCTTATTGCATGAATAACTTTCTAAAGCGTACCCTGAGCGGATTCTTTTTTGTCGTGATTATTGTCGGCTCTATTCTGCTTAGTCCCTATATTTTTGCGCTTGCATTTACCATCATTGCTGCCTGGACAGTCTATGAATTTCATAAGCTGACCAACAGGCAGCAGGAGGTAGAGATCGTTCTGTCCCTCTCTGTTGTGGGAAGTGTTATCCTCTTCCTGACTTCATTCTGCTATGCTTCCGGAATCATCAGTTACCCCGGGTATTCTCTGTATGGGTTTTACGTGGTACTGGTGTTGGTGGTTGAATTATACCGTAAAAAGAATAATCCTGTCCACAACTGGGCTTATTTTTTGATGGGACAAATACTCATTGCCCTGCCCTTCTCGCTCCTGAATTTTATCCTGTATATTGATACGTACCATCCTTTGTTGCTGATAGCCATGTTTGCAACCATCTGGATTAACGATACGGGAGCTTATCTGGTTGGCATTACCATCGGTAAACACCGACTTTTTGAACGGATTTCACCTAAAAAATCGTGGGAAGGTTTTATCGGAGGGGCAATTACATCCTTGATCTCCGGGTATGTGTTTTCTTTATTTGTTCCTGAAGTAAGCCTGATTTCCTGGTTGTTTTTTTCTCAGATAGTAGTGGTTTTTGGTACATTCGGAGATTTGCTGGAGTCGTTGTTGAAAAGAACAGTTCAGGTGAAAGATTCCGGAAATGTAATACCCGGACACGGAGGATTGCTTGACCGTTTCGACAGCATGTTGCTCGTTGCTCCGGTTATCTTTGTTTATCTGAGTTTTCTTTTTAAATAAAATATCCTGAAAATCATGAATTTTGATTCCATACGCTGTTATCATCAGGAAGAAGTTCCGGCTACACTGGAACGCCTGAGTAATGAAAAACAATTTGTCAATATCCTGAGTACCATTTATCCGCTACTACCGAAAGAAGTGTTGAAGCAACGCCTAACCAGTTTCGACAATACCGATGATTTTCAGAAAATCATGGTTTATCCATTCCTTCAGTATATCGAAGCAAATCTTACCAAAGGAATTGAATTGCAGGGAGTAGATCAAATTGACAAAAAACAGCCTTATTTGTACATTTCAAATCACCGGGACATCATTCTGGATTCGTCGCTTTTATGTGGAAAATTGCTTGAACACGGGATGGACACGGTTGAAATTGCTATTGGAGACAATTTGCTTGTTTTTCCCTGGATTGAAGATTTGGTACGGATGAACAAGAGTTTCATCGTCAGGCGGAATCCTGGTGCAAAACAGATGCTGGAAAGTTCACAATTACTCTCATCCTACATCGCTCATACAATCAACGAAAAGAAACACTCCATCTGGATTGCTCAACGCGAAGGCAGAGCTAAAGATGCTGACGACAGAACGCAGGAAAGCTTGCTGAAAATGTTCAACATGGGAGGAACAGGAACCTTTGCAGAAAACCTCGCAGCTTTACACATCTGTCCACTAAGTATTTCCTATGAATATGATCCATGTGATTATCTCAAAGCAAAAGAATTTCAACAAAAAAGAGATAATCCGCAGCATAAAAAAACACCGGAAGATGATTTGCTTAATATGAAAACCGGGGTGATGGGATATAAAGGAAAAGTGATCTATAGAATTGCAGGCGAAATAACGGAAGAAATCTTGCAACTTGGAAATGATATCCAAAACCGGAATGAATTGGCTGCTGCAATCGCTTCTCTGATTGATGCCAAGATTCACAGCAATTATGAAATATATAAAGTAAACCTGATTGCGTATGATATTCTGAATGAAAGCACAACATACAATAAATCATACAGTCTCCTCGAAAAATTAGATTTCGAGAAATACCTTGAAATGCAAATCAAGAAAATCAATCTTGAAAATAAGGATGTTGATTTCCTTAAAATCAGGATGCTGGAGATGTATGCGAATCCATTTCGCAATGCGTTGTTAGTGAATAGCTAATAACAAATAACTGATCACTAATAGCAATAGCTACTCGCTATTAGTTACCCACTTACCACTAAATCAGTATCCCAAAATCTTCAACATCGATTTGTAGCTTTGTTCTTTGGCGAAAAGTTTAGTGAAGTATTCGCCATCTTCATCTTTGTCGATGATAACTAATTTCGGAGCGGGAATAAGGCAATGCTGAATGCCGCCGAAACCACCGAGTGATTCCTGATAAGCGCCTGTATGGAAAAATCCGATGTATTGTTCTCTGTCCTGTTGCATTTTGGGCAGGAAGATGGCATTCGAGTGCACTTCCGCATTATAGAAATCTTCACTGTCACAAGTCAGACCACCCAAATTAACCCGCTCATATTCAGAGTCCCAGTTGTTGATGGCCAAAAAAACATACCGTTGATTGATAGCCCAGGTATCGGGGAGGGTAGTCATGAATGAAGAGTCGATCATGTTCCACAACTCCCGGTCGTTTTGTTTCTTTTGGTTGACGATTGAATAGAGCATTGCGCCACTTTCACCTACCGTATAGGAGCCAAACTCTGTAAAAATGTCCGGTTCCGGTACGCCATGTTGATTACAGATGTTTTTGATTTGTGCCACGATTTCTTCGGCGATATATTCGTAGTCATAGACCATGTCTAAATGCGTTTGAATCGGGAAACCACCTCCGATATTCAGGCTGTCGAGTTCCGGACAGATTTTTTTCATTTCGCAGTACAGGTTTACTGCCTTGTTCAGTTCGTTCCAATAGTAAGCCGTATCCTTCACTCCCGTGTTGATGAAGAAATGCAACATCTTTAGCTTTACCTGTGGGTTAGAAGCAATATAGTCGTTATAGTACGGAATAATATCTTTATACCGAATACCCAGTCGCGAAGTATAGAAGTCAAACTTAGGTTCTTCTTCAGCAGCAATGCGGATACCTACGTTAAATTCAATATCAAAATCCGTTAGAAGCAAGTCAAGTTCGAATTTATTGTCGAGGATAGGCACTACGTTTTTAAACCCCTGTCGAATAAGGTTTTGAATGTTCTCAACGTATTGAGGGCGTTTAAATCCGTTACATATGACAAAAGTATCTTGTTTAAGCAATCCCTGTTCGTGTAATGCCTCGACAATATTGATGTCAAAAGCAGAAGAAGTTTCGATGTGTACATCGTGTTTAAGAACTTCTTCCATGACGAAAGAAAAATGCGAACTCTTCGTGCAGTAACAGTAGTTATACTCGCCGTTATAGTCAACTTTAGCCATAGCTACATTGAACATGCGCCTAGCTTTCTGGATGTTTTCGGCGATTTTGGGCAGATAAGAAATACGCAGGGGAGTGCCGTACTGCTTGATAATATCCATCAGGGGTACCCCACACCATTCCAGGTTGTTGTCCACTACATCAAATTCTTCGTTCGGAAACTCAAAAGTTTGCTCGATGAGATCTTTGTACTTGTTTTTCATTGTATTGCTTTAATAATATAAATCTAACTGAGTTAGATTAGTGAAAAAATAACAAAGTAACTAAGTCGGATAGCTTTTTTGTAAAGAAAAAGTGTGCAAAAGTAACAAAATAATATTAGAAATCATGAGAATTGGGAATATTTTATTGATTTCTTATTTCAAATTCACTTTGTATGGTTTTGATTTGTACCTCAAAATGTAAAAGGTAAAAATCCTGCTCATATAAAAAAAGATTATACGAATTGCACATAGACGAATGTGATAAGCTGGTAAATTTGCGTGAGAAATCTTAACTTGATTAATAATCTGATTTAGTTTAGCGCTGCGGTACAAATGCATTCTTCCTCATGTTGAAGATGGCGGAAAAATCGAAATGAAAATCAGACTTTCAAAATAGTTTAGCTTGCAGATTGTCTATTACTGTAGTGCAGATAAACGATTTCTTTTTTGAGGATGATAGACATTCAAAATGAATGGCTTGTTGTATGAATGAGGGCTAATTTTTTTTCGCTGTATTTTAATGCGATTTTTATTTTTAAAAAATATTTAGGTAAAAAAACATTCATAAATTTGAAAAAAATTGTGTTTTTGAAATAATATTATTTAATAAAAAATAGCGTATGAAAAAGATTACTTTTTTAATAAATTTATTTCTACTCATGACTTTGCTTGCTGCAAATAGTAGTGCAATTGGACAGCTTCTTGTTGAAGATTTTAACTATACAGTTGGATCTGTAATTACTTCAACATCAACAGCAGATCCTACCACAGGATGGTTGGCTCATAGTGGTAATAATACTGCCAATATTGACGTTACCAATGGATTAACATTTGAAGGTTATGCTGGAAGTGGAATAGGTGGCGCGGCAAATCTTGATGCTACGGGACAAGATATTAATAAACCATTTACTGCTCAAACTTCTGGTGTTATATATGCGGCATTTATAATTAAAACTGAAACTCCTAATGCTGCAGGTTATTTTTTTCACTTTGGACCAAATCCAATTGGATCCACTTTTTTTACTCGTTTATATTTAAATTCAACCGGTGATGGTGTTGGTATTGGGCTGGGTAATAATCCGCCAGCAACATTTGTGCCTATAACACCTGGTAATCCAGCTTTGTTGGTTGTAAAACTTGATATTGCTAGTAAACTTACAAGCTTATATGTACTCAATACGTTTGTGTTGTCTGAACCAGCTACTGCAGATCATACTGTCACAGAAACAACACCTTTCTCAAATGTAGGTAGTGTTGCATTACGTCAATACAACGGCTCTCAGCGAATCATCGTAGATGGTATTCGTGTAGCAACAACTTGGGTTGAAGCTGTTGCACCAGCTTCATCTACTCCTACCGTTTCCACTCCCACTTTCTCTCCCGCAGCAGGAACCTATTATGCTGCACAGAATGTAACGATTTCGATAGGAACCGAAGGTGCAACGATCTATTATACAACAGACGGAACAGATCCCGACAACACAGATACTGAATATACAACACCAATAGCAGTAAGCGCTACAACTACTGTCAAAGCCATTGCTTACAAAACTGATATGGATCCGAGTGCAGTTGCTTCTGCCGTATATACTTTCCCAATTATCAATAATGTGAGCGATATTGCCACCCTAAGAGCAGGTGCAACGGATGGAACAGCCTATAAATTAACCGGAGAAGCCATTATGACTTTTAAAACTGCCAATAGAAATGCAAAATACATTCAGGATTCAACAGGTGGTATCTTAATTGACGATGTTTCTGGAAAGATTACAACTTCGTATAATGTTAATGATGGTATAACCGGAATCATTGGCACTTTAAATCTATACAGCGGGATGCTGCAGTTTGTCCCAGGTGTTGATCCGGGTGCTGCTTCTTCACATAATAATACTGTAACACCTGATGAAACAACACTAACAAACATAGGAAACTATCCTGGTCAACTGGTGAAAGTTTCGGGCGTGACGATTGCTGAAGCCGGTAATTTTGCTGCTTCAACAAATTACACTTTATCGGATGGAACAAATTCAGGAGTATTACGTACACAATATTCAGATTTACCCTATATTGGATCTGCTATTCCAACAGTTCCGCAGGATATAATTGGCGTTGTGTTGATGAACAATACAACAGCTCAGTTAGTTCCAAGAACTGCTGATGATTTCTCAAATACTGTGTTTGAATCACCAACAATTTTAGTAGCCGAAGCTGAAGTTGCTACGATGTCAGCTCAGGTTGGTACAGTCGATGCTGAAACAATCACGGTGAATGGACAGAATCTTACTGGCAACATTATTTTGTCCGTTACCGGAACAGATGCCTCCTTGTTTACGCTTTCAACCTATTCGATTGTGCCGACCGGCGGTAGGGTAACTGACCAGATGGTAACAATCACCTATGCCCCAACTACCGCCGGTTCGCATACAGCAACGTTAACTTTAAGCAGTGCCGGCGTTGAAAGTGTGACAAGAACGTTAAGTGGAGAAGTCCTTTCCGTTCCTGATGTAATCATCACAGAAGTGTATGGAGGAGGAGGGAATTCAGATGCACCTTATACACATGATTTTTTCGAATTGTATAATACCACTGATAATTCAGTCTCTGTTGCAGGTTGGAGTATTCAGTATTATTCTGCAACTACTACAGGGACATCCAGTAGTATAATTGTAATT
>JAQVNN010000062.1 GCA_028703105.1 Paludibacter sp.
GAGATCTCCCGTCGTCGATTGGTAGAATATACAAATTAGATAATTATGCGAATCAGGGGTTGATCTGATTCTCAACTTCTGATTTAAACTCTTTGCTTTCTGCTTTGTTGATATCTTTTTTAATTTTCGACCTGCCTAATTAAAAAGTTTGAACTAACTTTGCACATCAAAAAAAATAATTCTTCAGGTGATGAATGAACTCTTTCAAAACCGGCATACCGGCATTTCAGAAAAAGACCTGGCAACCATGCTTCAGGCAATTGATGTAAAAACTCTGGATGAATTAATTTCGCAGACGATTCCGGAAGATATTCTGTTAAAAAAATCGCTTGACTTACCAGAAGCCATGACTGAGAAGCAATATTTGCGTCATATTCATGAGTTAGCATCTAAAAATTTACTGTACACATCTTATATCGGTCAGGGTTGGTACGACACAGTGATGCCTGCGGTCATACAGCGTAATATTTTTGAAAATCCTGTCTGGTACACTTCTTACACACCCTATCAGGCAGAGATTTCACAGGGGAGATTAGAAGCGCTGTTGAACTTTCAAACCGCTGTATGCGAATTTACCGGCATGCCTTTGGCAAATGCTTCTTTACTCGATGAAGCAACCGCTGCAGCCGAGGCTGCCACAATGATGTATAACCTGCGCAGTCGCGAACAAGAGAAAAAAAATGTAAATAAACTGTTTGTTGACTTGCAGGTATTTCCGCAAACACTGGCTGTACTCAAAACCCGCACTAAAGCGCAAGGGATTGAGTTGATCACAGGTCATTACGACGAAGTTAAATTAACAGAAGAATTTTTCGGAGCAATTGTGCAATTTCCAAATGCAGATGGAAATGTTTGCGATTACAGAGAATTCGTGAATTCTTCCCAGACAAAGAATATTAAAGTAGCTGTAGCAGCCGACATCTTAAGTTTAGCCTTATTAACTCCTCCGGGAGAATGGGGTGCCGACATTGTTTTCGGTTCTACACAACGTTGGGGCATTCCAATGAATTTCGGGGGACCTTCAGCTGCCTATTTTGCTTGTAAAGAAGCATATAAAAGGGACATGCCCGGCAGAATCATCGGTATCAGTAAAGATGTGAATGGAAAAACCGCTTTGCGGATGGCATTGCAAACCCGTGAGCAGCACATTAAACGCGAGAAAGCCACCTCCAATATATGTACCGCGCAAGCTCTGCTGGCTTCCATGGCTGGTATGTACACCGTGTATCACGGAGCAGAAGGAATCAGACAAATTGCCTTGCGAATTCACAGTTTTGCAAATTACATCAACGAAATGCTGCCTGTTTACGGTTATACACAAACAAATGAACAGTTTTTCGATACGCTTAAGATTGTATTACCCGAAGATGTTGCCATAGAAGACTTGCGTGCAGTTGCCCTCGAATATAACGTGAATTTCTGTTATTTTGAAAGTGGTGAAATTGGATTGAGCATGGACGAAGCAACAGATATTGATGCCCTGAACACCCTCATCCAGATTTTTGCGGAAGCAGCAGGTAATACCCCTGTTTACACGACATCGGAACAAATTAACTTGTTTATTTCTTTTGATGATAGTTTGGAAAGAAAATCAACTTTTCTAACACAGGAGATTTTCAATTTGTACCGGAGCGAAACAGAACTCATGCGCTACATCAAAAGATTAGAAAGGAAAGATATTTCCCTTACCCATTCGATGATATCACTGGGTTCCTGCACAATGAAACTGAACGCAGCTGCTGAAATGCTTGCTCTCAGCATCCCTCAGTTTAACGGCATACACCCTCTTGCACCAGACGACCAGACTAAGGGTTACAGGGAGCTTATCAGCAACTTAGAATCTTATCTTTCAACTATCACCGGATTATCGGCTTGCAGTTTGCAACCCAATTCCGGGGCAGCCGGAGAATTTACCGGTTTAATCACAATTCGTTCGTACTTTATTTCGAAAGGTGAGAGCCAGCGCAAAACGGTACTTATTCCGGCATCAGCTCACGGCACAAATCCGGCAAGTGCCAGTCAAGCGGGTTTAGACATTGTGGTCGTAAAATGCGATGAAAATGGCAATGTAGATTTAGTCGACTGGAAAGAAAAAGCTGTACTACACAAGGATGTTTTACTGGGATGCATGATTACCTATCCATCTACACATGGTATTTTCGAGGTGAATATCAGGGAAATATGTCGCGTCATCCACGAAAACGGCGGACAAGTTTATATGGATGGCGCCAACATGAACGCGCAGGTCGGACTGACCAATCCGGGAACCATCGGAGCTGATGTATGTCACCTGAATTTACATAAGACTTTCGCTATTCCCCATGGCGGTGGCGGTCCGGGCGTAGGTCCAGTTTGTGTAGCAGCTCATCTCGCGGCATTTTTACCAGACAAAATTTTTGGAAAAAACACGGTATCAGCAGCTCCCTATGGAAGTGCCGGGATACTTCCCATCACTTACGGCTACATCCGCATGCTGGGAGAAGCCGGGTTAAAGCAATCGACCAAAACAGCTATTCTGAATGCCAACTACTTGGCATCCAAACTAGATGCAAGTTACGGTGTATTGTACACAGGCGATAAGGGACGTGTCGGTCATGAACTTATTTTAGATTGCCGTGTATTTAAAAATACTTCAGGAGTCACAGAAACCGATATCGCCAAAAGACTTATTGACTATGGCTTTCATGCTCCTACCCTTTCTTTTCCGGTTCACGGTACCCTGATGGTCGAACCAACCGAGAGTGAATCTTTAGCAGAATTAAACCGGTTTAGTGAAGCCCTGCTCCAAATTTACAATGAAATCAAAGAAATTGAAAATGGCGTAGCGGACAAAACCGATAATGTATTAATGAATGCCCCTCATCCTGAGTATATTGTAACAGCCGATGAATGGAATCATGTTTATCCCCGCTCAAAAGCGGCTTTCCCTACCCGTTGGGTGGCCAATAACAAATTCTGGGTAAATGTTGCAAGAATTGATAATGCGTATGGCGACAGAAACCTGATATGTCATTGCCCTCTGACCATTGAATGGAGCGAATAATTTGTTAAAATATGTAACAAATCATTCAAATATATAAAATTGAATTGAGGTTTTAATTAAAGTAATTGAATAAAAATTATCTTTGTGAGCTAATTTAAAAAATAAATGGTTAAAACTTTTATTATTTCAGCCATTCTACTTTTTTTAGGTATTCTACTTTTGGGAATACGCGTTTTTTTCGTCAAAGGAGGCGTTTTTCCCAATATTCACATTGGTGGAAATAAGGCACTGAAAAACAAAGGAATTGGTTGTGCTACTTCGCAGGACCGTGACGCACAGTTATCAAAGAGACAATCTTCCAATAAAATGGTAGATGATATGATAAAAAATTTATAATTATAAAAATTCTTTATGAAAAACATTTTACTCGTATTAAATTCAATTTTGGTTGTTGCTGTAATTGTTCTTTTTGTTTTAGTTCTTGGGAACAAAAACCACAATTCAGTCAATGGAAAGTTATCCGGAAAAGATTCAACAGTATCTGTTCATTTACCGATTGCTTACGTAAACATAGATTCACTGTTGCTTAATTATCAGTTTGCAAAAGAATCTAATGAATCCTTGATGAAAAAACAGGAAGATTCCCGGTTGGATTTAAACATGAAAGCCCGTCAGTTGCAAAACGAAATGGCTGAATTCCAGCGCAAACTTGAAAACAACGCGTTTTTAAGTCGCGAAAGAGCCGAACAAGAACAAAACCGTCTGATGAGAAAAGAACAGGATTTACAACAACTGAATGCAAAATTGTCTCAAGAGTTAATGGATGTTCAGCAAAAAGTCAGCGAAGAATTGCGTGACTCTATCAATTCTTTTCTGAAAGAATACAACAAAGATAAAAAGTACGAACTGATACTTAGCAATACATCGAGCGACAACATTCTGCTTTCAAACGACATCTACGATATTACCAAAGAAGTTACCGAAGCATTGAATAAAAGGTACAGCAAGAAAAAATAAAATTTCGTCTTTCAACATAAAAAATCCGCTATGCCCTCAAAAAACATAGTGGATTTTTTTATCTAAAACTTAGTAAATTCAATTTACGAATATCTTCAATCAATTTATCCCCGCGTTATTTGTTGCTTATCAGCATCCCAATACATGGTTCTGCCTTCAAGATAAGCACGCGTACCCATGTGAGCAGCCATGGCTTCCTCAAAAGCTTCTTCGATACCGCAGGATGGTTTTTTATTTTGACGGATGCATTCTAGCCACTCTCTGATATGCAAAAATGTGGTGTTGTATCTTTTCCCTTCCACATAAGAAAATAATAGTCCCCTTTCAGCAAAATACATTTCTGTGGCAGATGAAAGCGCATCAATACTTTTACCCGAAGCATAACGATAAAAAGGTTCTCCTGGTTTGATGATTCCTTTTTCAATTTTATCTTTATATCTCACAGATGCCCTGTCGATTGTAACATCCAGTGTACTACCCAGTTCGATAGTAGCATCTGTCCCCATGATTTTACGGGAACGTTTATATTGACTGGCTAAAGTTGCAGTATAAAGCAAACTCATATCCCGGTCGGGGAACTCAAATGTCGTTTGTAAAACATCCGGAACCGTACGGCCATCTTTAAAGAAATAGACTCCTCCGGATGAAGTTGCTGAAGCCGGTATGCCCAGGTTGAGCATATGATTCATGGCATCATATTCATGCGTAAGCAAATCGCCACTTAATCCAGTACCGTAATCCCACCAGCAACGCCAGCGGAAGAAACGTTCCAGACTGAATTTTTCACGTGCTTCAGGTCCAACATATTTAGCCGCACCTACAGAAGTCATGTAATCAAAATATTCCTTGATGCGTTCAGGATTTCCTTCAAACTGCTTCCAGTCAATTGTAGATGGATTTGCTTCCGGATGAATCGGATATACCCAAGCACCATTTGGATCATTGCGGTTAGTACTTACCTCTATCAAGGTAATCTTTCCTATCAACCCTTTTTGGATAATACCCTTAGCCCTGTGGTTAATTTCAATTTGTCTTCCCTGGTGACCAAGCTGGAAAACTATACCACTTTTTCTGACGGCATCTGCAACAAGATATGTTTCAGGAACAGTCCATGTCAGCGGTTTTTCAACATACACATGTTTACCGGCATTCACGGCATCAATAATCATTGTACCATGCCAATGGTCAGGTGTAGCGATAACAACCGCATCAATATCCTTTGCAGCAAGCAATTCTTTGTAATGCTTGTATATGGTGGGTAATTTCTCTAATTTACCATTTACGCCCTCTTTGTTCACATTCGCACCAGCGAGTGCGGCATCTTTGGCATACACATCAAAAATATCACAAACTCCCTTAATTTCAACGTTTAAATCTTCCTGCTCAAGAAAATCTTTATATCGTGTATTTTGACTGTCTTTTTTTTCTAATTCCCTGAGACTTTCAATATATTGAGGAGTAGCAAAACCAAGAGCTTGCATTAATTGAGAGCCTCTCAAACCAATACCTATTATTCCCAACCGTATTGTTTTACCGTCAGGCTGACGATCTATAACAGCAGGATCAGCATCAAAACTGAATATATTACCTACAAGTTTGTTGTTATGTTCTTTTTTCTTTTTTTGGTACACTCCGTATGCCATAGCTCCCAACACAGGAATGGTGGCAAGTGTTTTTAATGCCTCCCGCCTGCTATTGGAATTTGGTGACGCAGGTTTATTTTCTTCATGAATATGTTGGCTAATTTCTTCTTTTCCAGACATAGTGATTAGTAATCTAAATATAATTTGTTTTTATTGTTTACTTCATTATTTCTTTCTGTATATGTATCTGTCGAGTCCAATCATCTTCGATGTGGGAAAAAGCATCAGCACAACAATAGCTACCAGCATAATCAGATTTTTATCTACCCACATATAAGAACCTTCGGGACGAATAATATAATGAACATCCAGCAATGGTGGATGAGACAAATAATACAAGCTCAGTAACCCGATGGCACCAATATTTGCAAATTTCACAAAACATCCTAAAATCAGGCACAAACCAATGACTGTCAACCCATACATATTAATTGCATTTACCATGGTCATAACAACAGGATAATCAGTAAGCAGGGTGAAAAGCGGGGCAAAGATACCCTTTGAATCCCGGAGATAGGCGTATGAAGACCAGTTAGGAGCCATAATTTTAGCTAAACCTTCATACATAAAATACCAGCCAATCAACACCCTGAGAATTACCAGCCAACTTAACTGTGAACAGCTGTACGCATGTTTTTCACTCATAATCAAATAATATTATTAAAAAGAAATATAGTTTTTTTATCAATCAAGTTCTGAAACTCATAAACAAAGTTACCAAAGCATAAATCAACACCACCGCGATCCAGAGCGTGGTACCCTCAAACATCGAATAAGTTGCGAGGGCAAGCATAAGACTAAGCATCATGTTCATCCGTAAAAGCCTTTTTTGTCGGAAGTCAGGTTCACGTGCATTGAATATACTTATCAACCCAGAGATTATTGCAAGTAAGGTTCCTGTAGCAAATATAAACTTAAACAACTGCAGGTCAAAGAAATGTCCAAAAGAGCCTATTATAATCAAGGCAACACCAATAGAATATAAAAATTGAATAATTCTATTTTTTGACTCAGGTTTTGAGATTTCATTCATTTTTTGTTTTAAACTTATGAAGTAAATAATATGACAAGCAATAAATTCACCGCGTGAGAAATGTACTTATTCTATTTAAGAATAAAAACATCTTCATCATCATTCTTCATGTAATATTTCTCTCTGGCAAACTTTTCCAGGAAAACAGTATCATGATTCAACTTGTAAATTTTATTTTTATTTGCTTCTATTTCACCTAAATAATACTGATATTCTTTCTCCAGTTTATTTATTTCCTGGGTAGTCTTATATCTCTTGATCAGATTGTGGTCATCAAAAAAAGTCAGATACACAAAAAATATCAGCAGAACAAAAGTATATTTGTTCACCAAGTAATGACGAACCTTTTTTAGAAATATCCTATTTTTTAATTGCATTTAACATTTATTTTTCAAAACCCCACAAAGATAAAAAAAATATCCTTCAAAAAACTTTTCAACAATTAAATTCTAAGCCCGAAAAGCTTAATTAAAATCATTATATTTGCAAAGCAAAGAAGCAGTATATTATTCATGGAAAATTTCATTGTATCAGCCCGAAAGTATCGTCCGGCTACCTTTAATTCGGTAGTGGGACAAACTGCTTTAACAACCACATTAAAAAATGCTATCCAGAGCAATCATTTGGCACATGCTTATTTGTTTTGCGGTCCGCGTGGCGTTGGGAAAACAACTTGTGCACGTATTTTTGCCAAAACCATCAACTGTCAGTATCTCTCTCCTGAGGCTGAAGCATGTAATCAATGTGAATCCTGCGTTTCATTCAACGAACAGCGTTCATATAACATTCATGAATTAGATGCAGCTTCGAATAACGGGGTAGATGACATCCGCTCGCTGATTGATCAGGTGCGTATTCCACCTCAAATTGGCAAATACAGTGTGTATATCATTGATGAAGTACACATGCTCTCACAAGGTGCTTTCAATGCATTTTTGAAAACACTGGAAGAACCGCCTGCTCACGCCATTTTTATTCTTGCCACAACCGAAAAACATAAAATTATTCCTACTATCCTATCGCGCTGTCAGATTTACGACTTCAATCGTATTACGGTGGCAGACACGGTAGCACACCTGAAATATGTAGCGGAACAGGAACAGGTTAAAATTGATGACAACGCTCTTAACATCATCGCCCAAAAAAGTGATGGTGGAATGCGGGATGCTCTCTCTATTTTTGATCAATTAGTAAGTTTTTGTGGAAATGAAATCAACTACCAGGATGTCATCAGGAACCTGAACGTACTGGATTACGACTACTATTTCCGCTTGGTTGAAGCTTTTCTGAAAGGAGATGTTACTACTTCCTTATTGATTTTCAATGAAGTATTAAACAAGGGCTTTGATGCTCATCATTTTGTATCGGGATTAAGCACTCATCTGCGTGATTTGCTTGTCTGTAAAGATCCTCAAACCATCACGTTGATGGAAGTAGGTGCAGACATTGGCAAACATTACCAACAGCAAGCTCTGCAATGTCCTGTTGATTTTCTCTTTCAGGCTTTGAAAATAAACAATGACTGTGATTTGAATTATCGTATCAGCAGCAACAAACGATTATTAGTCGAACTAAATTTGATTCGCATTTGTCAACTGACAGATGAAAAAAAAAAATCAATTAGTGACATAGACCTTCCTCCTTTAAAATCAATTGCCGTTGAAACAAATCAAAATCAGGCGAACACACTGTCAAAAACGGCTGCGATTCCTGCTGTTGTAGTGAAAACTTCCGAATCAAAACAGTCTGTTCAGCCCTCTGTCAGTCCGGCCATAAAACCGGCATATAAAAAGACTGCACGCCCCCTTTCAATCTCTATATCTCCCTTTCTGAACAAGCAGGTTGATGCAACATCAGAAATAAAACAGGCAGGAGAACAATTAACCGTTCAGCAGGAGCCTTACTCTCCGGCCGCGTTCGCGAAAGCATGGAAGAGTTACATTCAACATATTCCTGAAATAGTTAGTGTTGTCAGCTACATCAACAACAACAAACCCGAGAAAACAGATGAACACACCTACGAACTCACTTTCAGTAATATTTTTCAGGAAGCTGATTTTAAAAAGGAATTAGGCAATATCTGTAATTTCATGCGGAAAGAGTTAAAAAACTCATCCATCCATTTTGTCACAAAAGTGGTTGAGGTGGTTGAAAAAGATAAAAGAAACAATCCTGAAGAAATCCTCAGAAAAATGACAGAACAAAACCCTGCCCTGAACATACTAAAAAAGAATCTTAATCTGGAAATTGATTGACAATCATCTCACAACTTACTATTTACGCCAGAATGTGGGGGTAAAAAGTACCAGCACAGTAAACAGTTCGAGACGTCCCAACAACATGATGAAAGAAAGGAACCATTTACTGAATTCAGGGATTGCAGCGAAATTACCGGCAGGGCCAACGGTTCCCAATCCGGGTCCCACTCCACCCAAACAAGTAATCAAACCACCTATTGATTCCTGAAACGGCATACCGGAGAGCGTGAGTATGAATATTCCAAAAGCAATTGTAATCAGGTACAATATAACAAAAGCCAACACTTTAGTGATCACATCTTCATTTACAAGATGCCCGTTATATTTTACGGGAATCACAGCATTCGGATGAATAATCCGCCTCAACTCATAATAACAATATTTTACCACAATTACAACTCTAATCATCTTGACTGCTCCACTTGTTGAACCAGCAGAAGCTCCAGTGATCATGGCAATCAGCAAAAGAATCCAGGTAAATGCTTTCCAGTTCATATAGTCAGCTGTTGCAAATCCTGTTGTAGTCATAGCAGCAGTAACATTAAAAAATGCTTCCCGCCATGCTTTTTCTATTTTTTCAAAAGAAGAAGTTGTCGAAAAATCAAGTAAAGATAATGTAACAATGATTGAGAATGAAAGCAATAGAATAAGATAATATTTCAGTTCTTCATTTTGCATGATTTTCCTGAACTTGTTTTTAAAACCAAAATAATACAAGCTGAAATTCACCCCTGCCAAAAGCATAAAAATCGAAATTACATATTGTATATAAGGAGAATCCCAATGCCCCACACTAGCTTGTTTAGTTGAAAATCCACCCGTTGCAACCGTGCCAAATGAATGGCAAACAGCATCAAACCAACCCATTCCACCCAAACGTAGTAAAATTGTTTCTGAAACGGTCAAAATGATGTAAATTAAAAATAGACGTTTAGCTGTTTCATTAATCTTCGGATGAATTTTATCTTTAGTAGGCCCTGCAGATTCGGCAGCAAACAGCTGTGCTCCACTGACACCAAAGACAGGTAGCAACGCCAGCGATATTACGATAATGCCCAACCCGCCTATCCAGTGGGTAAGGCTTCTCCAGAATAACATGCAGTGTGACAACTCTTCAATATTGTTCAGGATAGAAGCTCCGGTTGTTGTAAACCCAGATATTGTTTCAAAAAAAGCATCTGTAAAAGAAGGAATACTTCCCGATATCCAAAATGGTAATAGCCCAAAAAATGAGAATACAACCCAGATTAATGTTACTACCAGCGATCCTTCTCTTCTGTCAATCATAGGAATGGCACGTAACCCGACAAGGACACCAACTATACCGGTTATAAAAGTTATACCGGCAGTTATAAGAAAATAAAAACCATCATATTCCCGGTAGAGCAATGCCACAAGTGCAGCCGATAATAAAGCAACAGTTTCAAGCAACAGTAAAGTTCCAAAAAATCTGAAAATCAGCCGGAAATTAAACTCTTTGTCTAGTGCCATAAAAGCTTGAGGTGTTAAAATTTATTTTTTCCAAAAAATCGGGGTAAAAATTATTAAAACAGTAAAAACTTCTAATCTTCCAACAAGCATAACAAACGAAAGAAACCATTTGGAAAAAGCTGGAATACCCGAAAAATTCGCTGTCGGGCCAATGCTTCCAAGACCCGGGCCTACATCACTGATGCAGGTAACCATACCACTCAGAGACTCCATAAAGCCCATACCTGAAAAAGCCAGGATGACTGTTCCAATAATAATCAGCAGTATATACAGCATAATAAATGCAAGTACACGTGTAATGACATCATCTCTGACAATCAGATTATTGTATTTTACAGGAAATACGGCATTGGGGTGAATAATTCTTTTGAATTCGTAATAAGCATATTTAACCACTAAAAGCACCCTGATCATTTTCATCCCCCCTGCGGTAGAACCAGCCGATGCCCCTGTCAGCATAACGATTAAAAGCAATATCCACACAACCGGTTGATACAACATATAATCTATAGTGACAAAACCCGTAGTTGTCATAATGGACACAACTGTAAATAAGCTGTCCCGGAACACGGTTTCCAATCCTGCAAAAGATTGTAAATGAGACGTATCACAAATAGAGATACCGATCAGCGATGTAAAAAGAAAAATCGTAATAACGAAAAAACGTAATTCTTCGTTTTCTTTAATTTTGTTCCATTTTCCCTTTATCATGAAATAAAACAAAGAAAAATTAACTCCGGCAAGAAACATAAATATAATGATGATATATTGAATCGCTGGTGAAGACCAGTACCCAATACTGGCTTGTTTGGTAGAAAACCCACCGGTTGCCATCGTTGCAAACGAATGATTTACCGCGTCAAACCAATCCATTCCGGCAATAACCAACAACAAAATCTCAGCAATCGTAAGGACTATATAAATCGCCAGCAAACGTTTGGCAGTATCACTCATTTTAGGGTGGATTTTATCTTTGGTAGGTCCCGTAGCTTCAGCTGAAAAAAGCTGAACAGTTGAAAACCCGAAAATAGGCAATAATGCAATTGAAATAACAATGATACCAAGTCCTCCAATCCAATGGGTGAGACTTCTCCAGTAAAGAATACTTTTGGGTAACGCTTCTATGTTATTTAATATTGAAGCTCCGGTAGTTGTAAAACCGGACATGGTTTCAAAAAAAGCATCAGTAAAAGAAGGAATGCTACCACTAAGCCAGTACGGGAGTAATCCTATGAACGAAAAAATGAGCCAGATTGATGTCACGATAACAGAACCTTCTCTTTTCCCTATTACCGGAGAAGCATTTCTTCCAATAACATAAAACAACACTCCCAAGAATACAGCAATACCAGATGTAATAAGAAAATATGATGTTACTTCTTCTTTGTATATGACAGCTACAAAAATTGCTGTCAAGAGAAATATACCCTCAAACAACAATAAACCTCCAAGGATTCTTAAAATAAGTTTATGATTAAAATCGTGAAACATCAATTAAAAAAGTTTTCAATTTTGCGAATTGCAGAAGACACACAAAAACAAATAACATGATCACCCGCCTCAATAATTGTTTCTCCTGCAACAATATACCCCTC
>JAQVNN010000146.1:0-1469 GCA_028703105.1 Paludibacter sp.
ACATCGAAACCGGCTAAGTAAAGCGAATAAGCCATCTCACGATCACCATTGGTTCCTTTTTCGCGGATGATGGCGGCTTTGATGCCACTTGGCTTTCTGTCCTGACTCAGACCGAACTGTGAGAATTTACCTTTAAAGCCTTCATTGAATTTGAATTCGAGAGCTTGGTTTTTATAATTATTATAACGAGCCTGTGCACAAGCTTCTCCACTTTGTTTTCTGTCCAACAGATAGGAAGAGCGATACCACACATCCCTCAAATCATTGATGGAGAATGTATATGCAACTTTTTTCTTTTGAATTTCGATTCTTCTTTCTTCGATAGGAGTAGCGATGCGGGCGAAACCAACACCATAAGAAGTGAGTACTTTCTCCACTTCTTTTCTGTCTTTCACCTGAATCAGCACGCCCGGATTCTCAGCAAATAAATTGGTAACCAACGAATTTCCATCCAGGTAATCGAGATTAACCGACAACCCACCTTTGGCATTGCCAAAACACATTTCCAACAGGGCGGTAATCATACCTCCTTCTGAAATATCATGTCCGGCCAGAATCAGATTTTTACTGATAAGCTCCTGAATCGCATCAAAAGCAGATCTGAAATATTCCGGCTCCTGAACCGTAGGCACTTCATCCCCTATTTTATTCATGGTTTGCGCCAATACCGAACCGCCCAATTTCTGTTTATCGAAAGAAAAGTCAACATGGTAAACAGCCGTTTTCGGGTTGTTCACAAGCACCTGACTAACCGTTTTTTTCACATCAGAAACTTCTCCGGCAGCTGAAATGATGACCGTTCCGGGCGAGAATACTTTCTCATCACCATATTTCTGGGTCATCGACAGTGAGTCTTTTCCGGTCGGGATGTTGATACCCAACGAGCAGGCAAAATCACTGCAAGCCTCAACAGCTTTATATAAACGGGCATCTTCACCCGGGTTTTTACAGGGCCACATCCAGTTGGCACTCAGCGAAACCGACTCAATGCCATTTTTCATCGGTGCCCACACAATATTGGTCAGCGCTTCGGAAATGGCCAACACCGAACCTGCTTCAGGATTTACCAAAGCAGCCAGCGGCGCATGTCCGATTGAAGTCGCAATACCGGCTTTCCCGCGATAATCCAGTGCGACAACACCCAGGTCGTTCAGCGGCAACTGAATTTCCCCGGCACATTGCTGACGGGCAATTTTACCGGTAATCGAACGGTCAACCTTGTTGGTAAGCCAGTCTTTACAAGCCACCGATTCTACCTGCAATACATTTTCGATATAAGATTGAAGTTGCTCTTCCGCAATCTCAACGGGTGCAAATTGCTCTGCTATGCTGTTGTCGGTAATTACCGTTTTGGGTGGCTTACCAAACATGTGTTCCAGTTTCAAGTCAATGGGTTTCTGACCGTCAGGCTGTTCGAATACGAAGTCCATATCGCCGGTAGTCTCACCCACCACATACATCGGTGCACG
>JAQVNN010000146.1:1569-2974 GCA_028703105.1 Paludibacter sp.
TTCGATGCTTTAATCAGTATTTGCTCCGGTGTTTGGTACAACCATTTCCGTTCCGGGATGTTCAATTCCCAGGGTTTGTGGTTGTTGCGTGGGTAAGAAGTCATATATACGGCAGTGCCTGCAATCGGCAAACTGGCTTTACCACCGCCAAGACGGTCGCGAATTTCACCACCTGTACCCGTTGCCGCTCCGTTGAAAGGCTCCACGGTAGTCGGGAAGTTATGCGTTTCGGCTTTCAGCGAAATAACCGATTCAATTTCTTTTGTTTCGAAGAAATCAGGTTTATCGCCCGATTTGGGAGCAAACTGCTCAATTTTCGGTCCGGCGTTAAACGCCACATTATCTTTGTATGCTGACACCAATTGATTCGGGTTTTCTTCCGAAGTTTTGCGTATCATCTTAAACAAAGAAAATTCTTTTTCTTCCCCATCAATCACAAACTGACCGTTGAAAATTTTATGACGACAATGTTCTGAATTCACCTGGGAAAAACCAAACACTTCGGAGTCGGTCAGTTTTCTACCAATCTTTTCGCTTACTTCATTCAGATACTGAATTTCATCGGCACTGAGCGCCAAGCCTTCCTGCTCGTTATAGGCTGCGATATCTTCGATGTAAATAATCGGCTCCGGTTGCTTATCAATCGTGAAAATTTCCTGTGTCAGTGTCGAGTACACCCTTTCCAGCATTGGGTCGTAGTCGATAGCACCCTGTACCGAAGGCGTTGCCGGAACCGGACGAAACTCTTCTATACGCAAAATGCCGCGAACACCCATGTTCTGGGTAATCTCCACGGCATTTGTACTCCAGGGTGTAATCATTTCACGGCGGGGACCGATATAATTACTATCAAGGGTTTGCTGTTCGAGCATTCGGGCATTCCCAAATAACCAGCTTAATTTTTGAATGTCTTGTTCTGAAAGCGTTTGTACCGACTGTACAGCATAGATGTGTTGCGAAGCTGTTTGAAAGAATTGAATCATGGTGAGGATATTTCAATTTTAAGCCGCAAAGATAGTGAAATTATACGTATCAGGCAATCGAAAAAACTGAAAAATGGCTATTTGAAAAATAAAATTTTGACATAAATATTCTATCTTTGTATCACTTAAATTTACATACAATGAAACAATTGCATTTTGCCTTTTTTGTCATCACGTTCCTTACCGTAGTATTTTGTTCTTGTGAAAAAGAAGTTGAAGAGGTGGTATCGTTTCCAATAACACTTTATGCCTCGGAAATATCAGAAATTAACGACATCAGGCTCTTTGTAAAAAACACTGAAGTGTTTGATCAAGCAACCATAAATAATTTCATTGATGATGATTTCAGATTTGACCCGAACTCAATTGAGTTAACTGAATCTCTCAAAATGATTTTCAGTTCGATGGACAGTGTAACTTTT
>JAQVNN010000012.1 GCA_028703105.1 Paludibacter sp.
CACCTCTTCCCATTCCGAACAGAGAAGTTAAGCCCGGTCACGTCGATGGTACTGCGTTAAAAGTGGGAGAGTAGATAACCGCCGTTTTTTAAATCCCGGTCACAAATAATTGTGGCCGGGATTTTTTATATTGATACTACGGCAGCTTATGTTTATCGTGCCGTTCACGTAGCTGCGTGTTGCTACTCATCCCGGGATTGCTTACTCCCACACGATAAACAATTTAAACTTGCTTATCTGGTTCTCCGACAAAAATACTATCTTTGCAAAAACATGAAAAAATATGACTCGTCAGAAAATTGACTCATTACGCAAGGAACTTCATCGGCATAATTACAATTACTATGTGCTGAATAATCCTACTATATCAGATGTTGAATTTGATGCTAAAATGAGACAATTGCAGGCTCTGGAAGAGAAATATCCTGAATATTCTGATTCAGCATCCCCGACACAACGCGTGGGAAGTGATATTACGACTTCATTTAATCAAGTAGATCATCAATATCCGATGCTTTCGCTTGCAAACACTTACTCTGAAGGAGAAGTGACGGACTTCTATCAACGGGTTCAGAAAGCATTAAATGAAGATTTTGAACTGGTGTGTGAACTGAAATACGACGGGACTTCCATATCTTTGATATATGAAAACGGGGTACTGATAAGGGCTGTTACGCGTGGAGATGGAGTGAAAGGTGATGATGTCACAAATAATGTGAAGACAATCCGCAGTATTCCGCTCCAGTTACAAGGTAATTATCCTTCAAAATTTGAAATAAGAGGTGAGATTTTAATGCCCTGGGCTGTGTTTGATGAAATTAATAAAGAGCGTGAAGCGCAGGAAGAACCATTGTTTGCAAATCCGCGGAATGCCGGATCTGGAACATTGAAATTACAAAACTCTTCCACTGTAGCTGCCAGAAAGTTGGATTCGTTTTTATATAGTTTGTTGGGTGAAAATTTACCTTTTACTACCCATTTTGACAGTTTGCTTGCTGCCAAATCATGGGGCTTTAAGATATCAGATGCTGTCAGGGTATGCAAATCTATTGATGATGTCTTTGGATTTATTCGTTTATGGGATATTGAAAGAAAAAATTTACCGGTAGCTACCGATGGTATTGTAATTAAAGTGAATGACTTTGCTCAGCAAAAATTACTTGGAAATACGGCTAAATCACCTCGCTGGGCAATAGCATACAAATATCAGGCTGAAAAAGCAATTACTCGGCTCAACTCGGTTTCATATCAGGTTGGTCGTACCGGCGCAGTTACTCCGGTTGCGAATCTTGACCCGGTTTTACTTTCCGGAACAACTGTGAAGAGAGCATCCTTACATAATGCAGATATTATTGCTTCACTTGATTTGCATATTGGAGATATGGTTTATGTGGAGAAGGGGGGCGAAATCATCCCTAAAATAACGGCGGTAGCTACTGACCAACGTTTTATGCTTGGAGACAAGGTGTATTTCATTAAGAAATGTCCGGAGTGTGGCTCTGAACTGGTTCGATATGAAGGAGAGGCTGCACATTATTGTCCGAACGAAAATGCCTGTCCTCCTCAGATAAAAGGCAGAATAGAACACTTTGTCAGCCGCAGGGCTATGAATATTGAAGGTCTCGGAAGTGAAACAATTCATCTTCTATATGAAAATGGTTTGCTGAAAGATATAGCTGATATTTATACTCTTAAAGTACCGGACTTGGCCAGATTAGAACGATTAGGAAATAAATCAGCTCAAAATATAAAACTTTCTTGTGAAAAGTCGAAGCTTATTTCCTTTGAAAGGGTTATTTTTGCACTGGGAATAAGGTTTGTCGGAGAAACAGTGGCCAAAAAACTGGCCAATGCCTTTAAAAATATAAACGCATTGGAAAATGCTGATTATGATTTGCTGGTGCAGATCGATGAAATAGGAGACAGGATAGCACAAAGTGTAATTAGCTACTTTTCGGATGAAAAAAATCGCGAAATTGTTAATCGTCTGAAACAATATGGACTTCAGATGTCGCTCTCGGAAGAACAACTTCAGGAAAAAACGGACTTGCTGGAAGGTAAAATCATTGTAATAAGTGGTTCGTTCCGTCATTATTCCAGGGATGAATATAAAAATATGATTGAGCAGCATGGCGGGAAGAATGCAGGAAGTGTTTCTTCAAAAACGTCTTTTATCCTGGCAGGTGAAAATATGGGACCTGAAAAACTAAGAAAAGCACAGAGCCTTGGTGTTCAACTTGTGGAGGAGGAAGTATTTTTGAAGCTGATTCGAAAAGAAAAGGGTAGTGATAATGTACAAATGAAGACACTTTTTTAATTAAAAAATATGGGTGGAAAATTAGTAGATTATATTTTTAGAAAACGAGTTCAGAAACACCTGAAAAATACCGCAAGAAATAAGCAATTCGTAAATTACGAAAAAGCTAAAAACATCTTGTTGTTGTTTGAAAGTAATTATTCTGAAAAAAATCCTGAAACAAAAAGAATCATACAGTCTTTAACTGCTGATGGAAAAAAAGTGACTGCCTGGGGGTATGTTGATAAAAAAAATATTATTTCACCAGCATATCCCGAATACAGAATTTTGCATCCGAAAGATCTGGGCTTGTTTAAAAAACCCTGTAGTCAATTGTTACAGGAATTACTCCGGACAGAATATGATTTACTGATTGATATTTCAACGAAAAGATTTATTCCTCTTGATTATGTCGTGCTTCATGCCAATGCAAAATGTAAAGCAGGGATGAAAAAGAATAACTTAAATTTATATGACTTTGCAGTTGACATTGATGCCCATTTAGCAGAAAAAGAAATACAGGTTGAAGATTTAGAATATTCTTTTTTGTTTAATCAAGTATTATTTTATCTGAAAAACATACAAACTAACGATTAAAAACGTATTTTTGTACCCGAATAGAACGATTTACCAATGATAAATAGCAAATTGAAAGGTATGGGTGTTGCCCTGGTAACACCATTTAAGGAAGATGAGACGATTGATTTTGATTCCCTGGCACGGATAGTTGAACATCTGATTAAAAATGGAACTGACTATCTCGTGGTGTGTGGCACGACTGCTGAAACGCCTACACTGACTGAAGCTGAAAAGGAAGAAATCAAGCAATTTGTCGTGGAGATTAATAACGGTCGCTTGCCTATTGTGTATGGTATCGGTGGAAATAACACGAAGCAAATCGTTGAAAAAGTGCAACATACAGACCTGACAGGCATTGATGCGATCCTTTCTGTTACTCCTTACTACAACAAACCTTCCCAGGAAGGATTGTATCAACATTACGCAGCGATAGCTGCCGTGTCGCCTCTACCACTTATTTTGTATAATGTTCCGGGACGAACAGGAGTTAATATGACGGCAGAAACTACTTTGCGTCTGGCAAATGAATTCTCCATTATTTGCGCTGTAAAAGAAGCTTCGGGTAATTTTAACCAAATTGATGATATCATTAAAAATAAACCGGCTGACTTCATGGTTATATCGGGTGATGATGGTATAACATTTCCACTGATTACGCTGGGAGCCGTAGGGGTAATTTCTGTTATCGGCAATGCTTTTCCAAAAGAATTCAGTCGTATGGTAAGGTTGGCATTACAGGGGGATTATGACAATGCAAGAAGTATTCATCATCATTTTACAGAACTAATCGAGTTGTTGTTTGTAGAAGGTAATCCGGCCGGAGTGAAAAGTATGCTCGCTGTTATGGGATTTATCCGTAATATATTACGTTTGCCACTGGTGCCAAACACCATTAAAACATACGAAAAAATCAGACAGGTACTGAACAGGTTGTAATATGGGGGTATTATCGAAAGCTAAGATTAAAATTGCCTTTGTTGGTTTAGGGGGTGTTGGCGGTTATTATGGCGGACTGGTATCGCATTATGCTGAAAATGATCCCGATATCGCCATTTGTTTTGTTGCACGGGGAGAACATCTGAAAGCAATCAGGGAACATGGTTTGAAAGTTAGTGACGAGAAACAAAGTTTTATAACGCGTCCTACCATTGCAACGGATAAGGTGGAAGATATCGGCAAGGTGGATTATATTGTACTGGCAACCAAGAGCTATGATTTAGATGCCACGATGCAGCAAATAAAACCGATGGTTTCACCTGATACCATCTTATTGCCACTGTTGAACGGCATTGATAATACATCCAGATTAAGGACTTTTTTCCCGGAAAACGAGGTTTGGTACGGTTGTGTGTATATCATCACCCGACTGATTAGGCCAGGAGTGATCCTAGATTCAGGTAATGTGCATTTTATGCATTTCGGTCACGAGAAGAAAGTTTCAAAACAACTGCTTTATATCGAAGATTTATTCCTTAAATCCGGTATAGAAGTAACAAGAAAGGAAGAACCAGTTAAAGCAATCTGGCGCAAATTTTTTTATATCTCGACTACGGCAGCGCTCACTACTTACCTGAATACTGATTTCAGAAGCCTGGTATGGGATGAAGATAAAAAACCGCTTTATCTGGATATCATGCGTGAATTGTATGCCCTCTCTGAAGCTGAAGGAGTGGGATTGTACGAAGGTATTATCGATGATATGCTGAAGTATGGCGGAAGTCTTCCTGCTGGTAGTACATCTTCGATGAACAGTGATTATCTGGCAGGCAGACGGACTGAAATTGAAACGCTCATCGGAGTAGTAGTCAGACTTGGTCAAAAGCATAGCATTCCCACACCGGTTTATTCAGCGATTTATCACCAACTGATGCAAGGGGTTGGTAAAAACGAGTAAATCCTTTAGTTTCTTTTGTTTGATTTCAATAGCTCATCTGCAATCTTAAACATGTATTTTTTTGCAGCTTCATATTCGTTGGGAATAACTCCATCGAGAATGGCGTCTTTAATTTTCATTTTGATATCACCTACCAGTGCACAGGCAGGAAGATTAAAAATTTCCATGATTTCTTTTCCGTCAATAGGAGGTTGAAAGTTACGTATCCGGTCTTTTTCTTCAATTTCCTTTAATTTTTTCCTGACTAATTGAAAATTAGCTTTGTAACGTTTTACCTTTTCTGGATTTTTGGATGTTATATCAGCCTCACAAAGCATCATTAGATCATCAATATCATCACCGGCATCAAAAAGTAAACGTCTTACGGCAGAATCTGTCACTTCATCTTCACTGAGAACGATGGGACGCATATGCAGTGAAACCATTTTTTTGACATATTTCATTTTTTCGTTTTGTGGCAGCTTCATCTTGCGGAATATCTCCGGGATCATTTTTTCTCCGATATAATTGTGGTTGTGAAAAGTCCATCCCAGCTTGTTATCGAAACGTTTGGTGCGGGGTTTACCAATGTCGTGGAGCAAGGCCGACCAACGTAGCCAGAGATTGTCGGTACGTTCACTTAATCCATCGAGCACTGCCAGTGTGTGATAAAAATTATCTTTATGTCCGATTCCGTCTTTAGTCTCCGCTCCTTTCAATGCCAGTAGTTCCGGAAATATCAGTTCTAGTAATCCGGTTTTTTCTAACAGGATAAATCCGACAGAAGGTTTACGTGAAAGCATGATTTTATTCAGTTCATCTGCAATTCTTTCTTTGGAAATAATAGCAATGCGTTCTTTGTTCCTCACTATTGCATCAAAAGTATTGGTTTCCAGATAAAATCCCAGTTGGGCAGAAAAGCGTATGCCACGCATCATGCGTAAGGGGTCATCAGAAAAAGTGATGTCCGGATTCAATGGTGTCCGGATTACAAAATTTTTAAGATCTTCCAGACCGTTGAATGGATCAAGTAATTCGCCAAAAGTAGCTTTGTTAAGGCTTAAGGCCAGGGCATTGATGGTGAAATCACGCCGTTTCTGATCATCTTCCAGCGTTCCGTTTTCTACAATTGGTTTGCGTGAATCGCTCCGGTATGATTCTTTTCTGGCTCCTACAAATTCAATTTCAAGGTCTTTGTATTTGATTTGAGCTGTACCGAAATTTTTGAAAATAGTCAGGCTGGCTCTTTTCCCAAGCTTTGCAGTTACTTTTTCCGCCAGTTCAATTCCACTGCCAACTACTACTATATCAATGTCTTTGGAAGGTCTTTTTAAAAAGATATCGCGAACATATCCGCCTATAACATAACATGCTTTGTTGTTTTCATCGGCTATCTCCGAGATGAGGTGAAATATCTTGTTATTTAAATGTTGTGTCATTTTTTTGAAAACATCTGGTTATAAAGAGGTAAAGATATATAGAGACGCAATTATTGCGTCTCTACATATTTATCCGTAATCCCTGCAAAGATAAATCTTTTTCCTTATTTATCAGAAGTTTTTATTTTTCTGGCTTTCAGTTTTTTTACTTCTCCTTCGAGTGTTGCAATTTCTTTCTCCTGATGGGTAATGGTTTTCAATAACTCATTAAGCTCCTCATTCTCAATGCTGGAAGGGTATTGTGCATGAACACGATCAAGAAAATCAGCCAATACATTCATGTAATTTACAAAAGCTTCATAAGGAGATTCATAATGACTGCCATATGCTTCTTTGTGACTCATATAACGGAAATGATCGCTGGTTTGGAGCATAAGCCAGTCACGAAGAAGGGGTTTGTCATTACACATACGGACACGAACGCTGATGTTATAAAGCTTTTCAAGTGCCTCATATTGCAGATCGTTACCATTCCACGGACTGAGATCTTTTTCATGTCCCCACCAACTGGTAGGAAAAGTTACAAGTAAACTTCCTGTTGCTTCATTTTTCTTTGCAATTTCACCCGGAAGTGCAAACCCTATCTGGTGTTCCATGGCATGATAGGGGATAGCTTTCATGAAATCAAAAATGCCGGATTCAGGTCGTTGTACTACCCCCAGTGATTCATATCCCATCCAGATATTGAATATTTTCTCTTCTGAAGGGGCTGATGCAATCCATCCGATGAACTTTTCTGCAGTCAACGGATAATCTTCCCAGGATGGACTGGAAAAGCGCATGAAGATGTCTTCCGATAATTTGTTGTTTCTAACCAACAACTTTAACTTATTCAGATAAGCATGTGAATATACAAAGTTGGGGCTTTTCCATCCCATCACATGTTTAGCTTCTTCTATCAGAACTGTTTTAAATCCCATTTTGGCAATGGTTTCACCAATCTCATCCGAATAGATTAATTCTGTGTTTCTGAGCGTAGTCGGGCGTTTTCCAAAAAGATTTTCTATTTTATCAGCATGCATGTTTACCTGCATTTCAAACTCGTCAGCATCAAAAACAGAGGCTAATGAATGACCGTATGGTTCAGTCAAAAACTCTATACTACCTGTTTTCATTAACTCCCGGAAACTGTCGATAACGTCAGGTGCATATTGCTCAAGTTGTTCTAGTGCTACGCCCGAGATGGAAAAAGCGCATTTAAACTTTCCGTTTGAACTGCGAATCATGTCGGCAATAATTCTGTTTGCTGGCAGATAAGATTGTTCTGCCAGTACACGTATCTTTTCTTCTGTATGAAAATCATCGTAATAATAATGATCCTGACCAATCTGGAAGAAACGATATTTCTTTAACCTAAGTGGTTGATGTATCTGAAAATAGAAACAAATGTTTTTCATAACCGAATAATTTAATTTTTTATTATATCAGTTTCAATTTTATGTGTTGACTCTTTTATCCTTAAAATTTCAATGGCCTAAAACTCCATCATATATAGCTCTGACTTTCAGACCGGCATCGTACCATTTGATGTTGTTAACTTCTTCTTTTCCAAGATTTCTAAGGCTGTTGTACATGGCTGGATATTTAACAATACCATAGATTGCATCTGACATGGCATCGATGTCCCAATAATCTGTTTTGATAGCATGGGTCAGAATCTCAGCACAACCTGATTGCTTTGAGATGATTGTAGGCGTACCTACTTGCATCGCTTCAAGGGGTGAGATGCCAAATGGTTCGGAGACCGAAGGCATGATGTAAACATCACTTTCAGCCAGCATTTCATGAACCTGCCGACCTTTCAGAAATCCTGTAAAATGGAACCGATCAGCAATGCCTCTTTTGGCAACCAACTCGATCATATCATTCATCATATCACCGCTTCCTGCCATCACAAAGCGGACTCCATCTGTTTTTTGCAATACCCTGTGGGCTGCTTCCACGAAATATTCCGGTCCTTTCTGCATGGTAATTCGTCCAAGGAAGGTGACTACTTTATCTTTTCTGTTTGATTTGGTGAAAGCATCAGCATCGGGAAGTGGTTCGACTGCATTGTGTACAGTAGTAACCTTCCGTGAATCCTGATGGTATTTTTCGATCACCGTACGACGAGTCAGGTCACTTACGGTGATGATATGGTCTGCTACATCCATGCCTCTTTTTTCTATGGAATAGACAGTTGGATTTACTTTTCCCCTACTTCGGTCGAAGTCGGTGGCATGTACGTGTATAACAAGTGGTTTTCCGCTGATATGTTTGGCGAATACACCGGCAGGATAAGTCAACCAGTCATGCGAATGAATGATGTCGAACTGCACCTGATGCGCTAATACGCTTGCCACAGCTTCGTAGTTCGATATTTCTTCAATCAGATTGTCAGGATATCTGCCTGAAAAGTTGATGCAACCCAGTTCATCTGTGTAGATACGGGTGTAATCATATTTAATTCCATTTCTTAACCAGAAATATTCATCCGGATGCATAAACTGACCGATCCGGTGATTTACATGTTCCCAGCTGTTTTCTTTCCAGACAACAGGGATGTGACATGCACCCATGATTTTTAAAAAACTTTGGTCTTCATCACCATGTGGTTTGGGAATAACAAAAGTAAGTTCAAGATCTTCTTGTTCAGCCATACCACGGGTTAAACCATAACTTGCTGTACCTAAACCGCCTAATATATGAGGAGGAAATTCCCATCCGAACATTAACACTTTCATAGTTTACGCATTTTCAAGTTTCTTCATCATATCCAACACCCTAAGAATTTCCGAAACGCTCATGGCGAAAGACATTCCCCCATGACCTTTGTATGGAGGATTACCATCGAAAAGTTCCGGGATGGTGCCTACACACAATTCACTTAATTCAGCTTCATAACCAATCAACATTCTTTCGATAAAAGATTTTCCGCTTTGTTTATATATTCGCAGGTAAGCCGTTGCAAAAACACCAAAAAATAAAGGCCAAACCGGGCCATTATGGTAATTTCTGTTTCGCTCCAGCATGCCGCCTACGTAATTAGGACGGTAGAACCCACTTTTGGGACTAAGGCTTCTGAGGCCTTTTGGTGTTAGCAGTTCTCGTGTGCAAATGTCTAAAATTGATTTTTGCTGAACTTTATCAAGTGGAGAGAATGGTAATCCAACGGCAAACAACATGTTGGGTCTGACTTCCAAATCTTTATAATTCTCTGTTACAAAATCATGCAGATACGTTCCGTTCCAGAAAGTGCTGATGAAAGCTTCCCGGGATATTTCAGCCTGATAGTCTGTTAAATCGGCAAGGTTTTCGTTTCCTGTTGTTCGTTTTAATGTGGCGACAAATTTCAATGCATTATACCACAGGGCGTTAATCTCAACCACATAGCCTGTGCGCGGCGTGATGGGGAAACCGTCTTCTACCGCATTCATCCAGGTGAGCGCTCTTTCAGTACCGTTGATGTATAACAAGCCGTTGTTATGCAGCAAGAGATTCGGGTGGTTTTGTTTGCGGATAAAAGCAATGATGTCAGAGCAGATTTCTTCGAAACATTTTGCAGCTTCCTCTATGGATGTGTAGGCAGCATATTGCTGTATGGCTGCAATAAACCATAACAAGGCATCAGGTTGTTCGATTTCTTCCAGCTGTATGTTCGCAGTGTTCCCATTCAAAAGATTTTTGATTTCTTCTATGGATGTTTTGATGATGGCATCGAAATAATCCATGCGATTAATAGTCAGGGTACATCCGGGCAGTGAAAAGAATTGATCGCGTGCCCGTGCTCCAAACCAGGGATATCCCGCTAACAAATAAGTTTTATCGCCTATGCGTTTATAAAACTGTTGGGCCGAGTTTTTTAGGGTAGAGAACATGTCAGTTCGCTCATGCCGTCTTGCAAGTTCGTCATCCCACAACTTTTTTAGTTTTGCAGGTGAAACTTCTGTTATGCCAGCTGAGAAGATAATCGATTCTCCCTTTTTTACGGGCATTTCAAAAAAACCTGGAACCAGCAGGTCTTCTTTATAATCATAGCCTCTTTCTTGTTCTTTGTAGTACTCAATGTTTTTATACCAAATAGGCTGATGGTTGTAAGTATTCTTTTTTGAGAATTGCATGTGCAGATAGGGATAACCCTCATATAACCTCATACTGATGCCGTTGTTAACTTCAGTAAAAGAAGTGTCAGCCTGATGATTTTCATGCGTCAGTTCGTTTACGTTCCGGAATGCCAGAAATGGTTTGAAACGCACGGTGGTAGGGGAATGAGCCTCAAGTAAAGTGTATTTGACAAGCAAACGGGGCTCAAAAGAAACCAGCATCCTTTCTTTTGATAGAACTACACCTCCTACCCGGTAAACCGTACGGGAAATGATATTGCAGTCGAATTGCCGGATGTATTTATGACCGTTCGGACTAAAACTATTTCCCTCGTATTTGTGAATGCCGAGGTTAAACTCTGCCCCGTGCTGGATTACGGTTTCATCTAATGATGACAACAAAACGTGATTAGATTGATCAATCTCCGGTAACGGAATCACGAGTTGACCGTGATACTTCCTTGTGTTGCAGTCAATCAGGGTGGTGCTGTTATATGCACCTGCCCTGTTGGTGCGTATCATCTCTTTGGTGAGTGATTTCTCAAGGTTGATTAATAAGGTTTTATCAAAGTTCAGATAGCTCATACGTTGCGTTTTTTCAAGTTTTCTAAAAACGTTTGCAATATAATTATAAATCACCTATTCTGCAACTTAATTTCAGGTGATTTTTGTAAATTAGTAAAAATGATAATCGTTGATAACATTGTTTTGCTCGTAATCTAAATTAAAATGAAGCATTCATTTTGAAACTTTAGCTGTTTATTTTTTCCTTTAATAAAAAAAATGCAGGAAATAATCAATTTCCTGCATTTTTTATTGTGTAAGTTTATTTTTGTTTTTACATTTGCGGCGCAAATACAAGCCTCTTTAGCTCAGTTGGTAGAGCAAATCATTCGTAATGATTAGGTCGTGGGTTCGAGTCCCATGAGAGGCTCTAGTTGAGCTCTTTGTCCAGATTCGCTTTGATGGCAGCTAAAAAATCCTGTGTGTTCAGGTAATTTTCTCTTTTTACACCCTCACCATAAGCCAACAGAGCGAGGTCTTTTGTCATCTGACCTTCTTCAACGGTTTTTATACAAACTTCTTCGAGTTTTTTACAAAATTGAATTAGTTCTCCGTTTCCGTCTAATTTACCTCGGTGAGCCAGACCTCTTGTCCAGGCAAATATGGATGCAATCGGATTGGTTGAGGTTTCTTTCCCTTGCTGATGCTGGCGATAGTGACGGGTCACGGTTCCATGAGCTGCTTCTGCTTCTACGGTTTTACCGTCGGGAGTTACCAGTACCGACGACATTAGTCCAAGTGAGCCAAATCCCTGGGCTACTGTATCCGATTGAACATCTCCGTCGTAGTTTTTGCATGCCCAGACAAAGCCTCCGTTCCATTTTAATGCCGAGGCAACCATGTCGTCGATCAGCCTGTGTTCATAAGTAATTCCTGCTTCGGTAAACATCACTTTAAATTCTGTTTCATACACTTCCTGAAAGATATCTTTAAAACGTCCGTCATAGGCTTTCAGAATGGTGTTTTTGGTGGACATGTACAGCGGCCATTTCTTTTCCAACGCGACCTGAAACGAAGAACGGGCAAAGCCATAAATCGATTCGTCGGTATTGTACATTGATAGTGCAACGCCATCTCCTTTGAAATCAAAGACTTCCCATTCCTGCTTTTCCCCCTTTTCATTGGTGAAAGTCATCTTAAGTTTTCCTTTCCCCTTGATAACTACATCAGTTGCTTTGTATTGATCTCCAAAGGCATGACGACCAATTACGATGGGCTTTTCCCAACCCGGAACCAGACGTGGAACATTTTTGCAGATGATGGGCTCGCGGAAAACAGTACCACCAACAATGTTCCTCAGTGTACCGTTTGGCGATTTCCACATTTTTTTCAATCCGAATTCTTTAACCCGTGCTTCATCCGGCGTGATGGTGGCGCATTTAATTCCTACGTTGTACGTCAGGATGGCATTGGCAGCATCGATTGTAACCTGGTCGTTAGTTGCATCTCTGTTTTCAATCCCCAGATCGAAATATTTGATGTCCAGATCCAGGTAAGGTAAAATAAGTTGTTCTTTGATAAATGACCAGATAATCCTGGTCATTTCATCCCCGTCCAGTTCAACAACGGGGTTCTGTACTTTTATTTTTTGCATAATACATTTAATTGTCAGTTGTCAGTTAATTAACCACTATCCACTAAATAATCATCTTTTATTCAATGGTATAAACTCTACTTTATCTCCAACGTTTTTATAAGCCGGACGAATGATTCGTTTGCTGGCAAAATTCAGTTCTTCTATCCGGTGGGCTGTCCATCCTGTAACCCGCGACATGGCAAACAATGGGGTGTAAACTTCCATTGGCAAGCCCATTACGTCATATACAAATCCTGAATAAAAATCAACATTGGAACAAACCTGTTTGTTGATATCCGAACCTTTGAATGTCATAAATGCATTGATAGCCCTCTCTTCCAACAGTTCAAGAAAGGCAAATTCTTTTTGTCTCCCTTTTTCTTCAGCAAGTTTACGGGCCAGATCCTTTAACAAAACGGCACGAGGGTCGGAAATAGTATATACAGCATGTCCGATACCATAAATAAGTCCGGTCCGGTTGTATGCTTCTTTATTGAGCATTTTGTTCAGATAAGTATCTATTTCTTTTACGTTTGCCCAGTCTTTAATTGTTTCCTTCAGGTGATCAAACATCTCTTTTACTTCGATATTGGCACCTCCATGCAATGAGCCTTTGAGGGAACCTATTCCGGCTGCAATTGATGAGTAAGTGTCAGTTTGTGTGGAACTGGTAACTCGAACAGTGAATGTCGAATTATTACCTCCTCCATGTTCGGCATGAAGAATCAGACAAAGATCGAGCAATTTGATATCCAGATCGGTATAGTTGTTTGGACCTTTGATCATGTACAAGAAATTTTCAGCTAAAGAAGCTCCTTCGAGCGGATGTCGGATGTGTAAAGAACGCCCTTGCTGACTGTGACGCAAAATATTGTAGGCATAAGCAATAATGGTGGGGAATTTTGCAATCAGGTCAATCGACTGGCGTACCAGGTTGTCCCTGGAGATGTCTTCTGCCAGGGAATCATAAGTGTACATTTCCAGCACGCTACGGGCGAGAATGTTCATGATGTTTTGACCCTCCAGTTCCAGAATATTCATTTTCATCTTGGTGTCGAGTACCATTGACTCGTTGATAATACACGAGAATGTTTTTAATTCTTCTTTGTCAGGAAGATATCCCGATAATAGCAGAAAAGCTGTTTCTTCAAAACCCAATCGGTTTTCAGCATCAATGCCATGTACCAAATTTTCGAGATCTACACCACGATAAAAAAGTTTTCCCGGTATGGGTTTTAATCCTCCTTCCGGAAGTCTTTCGTATCCTACCACATCACCAACTTTGGTAAGGCCAACTAATACTCCCGTATTGTCTTCATTTCTTAAACCACGTTTAACATTGAATTTTGTAAATAATTCTTTGTCAATACGACTGGTTGTTTTTACGGTTTCTGATAATTTGTATATCAGATAATCTTTTTTATTCCCCATGTTGTTACCTAAATTTATTTTTTGTTTTTATTCATCGCATTTAATGCACTACCGGCTTTGTACCAGCCAATTTGCTGTTCATTGTAGGTGTGAACTGCTTCAAATTCTTCAGTTGTGTTATCTGCATGGTTCAGCATTATTTTCAGGCTTTTCCCTGGTGCAAAGCACTCCAGTCCGATGATACTGATTTTATCATCTTCTCTTACTTTGTCGTAATCATCTTTGTCGGAAAAAGTAAGTGCCAGCATTCCCTGTTTTTTCAGGTTGGTTTCGTGGATGCGCGCGAAAGATTTTACCAGGATAGCTTTTACGTTCAGAAAACGGGGTTCCATGGCTGCGTGCTCGCGTGAGGAACCTTCTCCGTAGTTTTCTTCTGCTACCACAACCGAGCCAATGCCCTTAGCTTTGTACTTCCTGGCAAGCGCAGGTACGGTTGTGTAGATCCCATTTTCCTGGTCGAAAACGGCATTGGTCTGATCGTTAAAATAATTTACTGCACCGATCAACATGTTGTCGGAGATGTTGTCGAGATGTCCCCTGAACCGTAACCACGGGCCGGCCATTGAAATATGGTCGGTGGTACATTTTCCTTTTGCTTTGATTAAAAGGGGTAATTCAATTAAATCTTTGCCATCCCAGGGCTTGAATGCTTCTAATTTTTGCAGGCGGTTGGATGCCGGGTCGATATTAATTTCAATGTTGCTGCCGTCGGCGACAGGGGTTATGTATCCGGCCTCTTTTACTTCAAAACCCTTAATTGGTAGTTCGTATCCTTTGGGTTCCTGTAACTTAACTTTTTTTCCTTTCTCATTTACCAGCATATCTTTCATTGGATTGAAACATAAATCACCAGCAATGGTTAATGCTGCCACAATTTCGGGCGAACTAATAAAAGTGTGGGTGTTTGGATTACCATCGTTGCGTTTGGCAAAATTGCGATTAAAAGAGGTGATGATGGAATTTGGACGGTTCGGGTCGTCCATTTCACGTTTCCACTGACCGATACAGGGTCCGCAGGCGTTTGCCATGATAACAGCTCCGGCCGATTCAAATTCGGCTAGTACACCATCTCTTTCAGCCGTATAACGAACCTGTTCTGAACCTGGGTTAATGATAAATTGTGCCTGAACCGTTAATCCGTCTTCTTTCGCTTTTTTAACGATAGAAGCTGCACGTGTCAGATCTTCATACGATGAGTTGGTGCAGGAACCAATCAAACCGACTTCCATCTTACGGGGATAAGCTTTCTCTTTTACAGCCCTTGAAAACTCGGAAAGTGGGTATGCCACGTCCGGGGTAAAAGGACCGTTGATGTAGGGTTCCAGTTTATTGAGATTGATTTCTATCACACGGTCGTAGTATTTCTCAGGATGAGCTGTTACCGCTGTATCCGGTTGCAAAAAGTCCAGGTGTTGCATAGCCAGCTCTGCGATTTCTTCTCGTCCGGTTGCTCTCAGGTAAGCCGCTGATTTTTCATCAAACGGAAATATTGAGGTTGTAGCACCTACTTCAGCACCCATATTACAAATGGTTCCTTTGCCTGTGGCAGAAATTGACCGTGTTCCTTCTCCGAAATATTCAATCACGGCGTTGGTTCCTCCTTTAACGGTAAGAATACCTGCCAGTTTTAATATCACATCTTTGGGAGAGGTCCAACCCGACATCTTGCCGGTGAGTTTTACCCCGATAATTTTTGGCATTTTCAGTTCCCAGGGCATACCGGCCATGACATCGACTGCATCGGCTCCACCTACACCGATGGCAATCATGCTTAAACCGCCTGCATTAGGCGTATGAGAATCTGTTCCAATCATCATTCCCCCTGGAAATGCGTAATTTTCCAGGACTACCTGATGAATGATGCCGGCTCCGGGTTTCCAAAAACCAATCCCAAATTTATTGGAAACGTTGCTTAAAAAATCAAACACTTCACGGTTGTTTTTATTGGCCGTCTGCAAATCAGGACTGGCAGCAATATGCGCTTGGATAAGGTGATCGCAGTGAACGGTAGAAGGTACCGCAACACGTTCACGTCCGGAATTCATCAGTTGCAATAAAGCCATTTGTGCTGTTGCATCCTGCATAGCTACCCGGTCGGGAGAGAAATTTACATAATCAACACCTCTTTCAAATGAGTTGAGAGCTTCATTTGCATCTAAATGGGCATACAAAATCTTTTCCGTTAATGTCATCGGACGATTCAGCTTATTTCTCGCGTTGCTTATTTTTTTAGGGAATGATTGATACACATTCCTGATCATTTCTACATCAAAAACCATATTTTATGTATTATTTTTAATTTTAAAAAGATTGAACAAAAAAAATGTATATTTAAACGTTATTTCTAAAGAAATTATCCAAAGATAATAAAAAAGATACATTTCATTATTGCTTGATTCTTTTGATGTCAAAATTTTAACAATGAATTATGAAAAAAGTTCAAATGAACTTTGCGTGTATGAATAGTGAATTTTTATTGAAGAAAGGATTGGTTTTCCCTATTTTTATGTTTTATAACAGAAAAAATAAGAAAACGAATAGGGTGGATTTCTTTGAAATTATATACTTTTGTAGTGTTTTTTTCATTTCAGACAAAATTATCTTTGGTAAAGATCAATAAAAAAGGTATGAAACAAAATTTGACCAGGGATTTTTCAATTAAAAACTTAGGTGAAACGGATCAGCAATTGTCACGTTTGATAGCTAATCTCCCTGGTTTTGTGTATAGATGCGCCAACGATAAGGATTGGACTATGTATTATATCAGTGATGTCTGTGAAAAAATCACCGGATATAAGGCCGAAGACTTTCTGAATAAAAAAATTACGTTTAAAGATATCATCCTTCCCGAATTTCGGGAGACTTTGTATGACGGATGGGAAGTTGTGCTTCAGGATAATCAGTCATTTGAACATGAATTTAAAATTATAACTGCTTCCGGTGAAATACGCTGGGTATGGGAACAGGGAGTCGGAGTGTTTGATGATGATGGAAACCTGTTGTTTCTCGAAGGTTTTATTCGGGACATAACTGAACGGAAAAATGCGCAGGAAGCATTGGCTGTAAGTGAGAATAAGTTCAGGACCTTATTCAAAGAGATGAGTGAACTGGTGCTCTTCTGTTCCTATGAGAAAGATGGTGAAGGGAATATTGCCGAAGTTAAAGTGCTTGACTTTAATGATGCTTTTTCGAGGGTGTTTCGTGTAATCAATTATGAAGAAGCTATCGGTAGAGCGCCTCTTGAGGTTATGAGGGTGGACAGGATTCCCCAGTGTGACGAAGTAATACAGTCGCTTAAAGAAGGTCGTAATTGTAGTTTCGTCGCTGATTTTGAATCTATTGAAAAGAAACTCAAGGTCACATTAGTGCTTTTGCAGGGAGGCGTTTTCGCCATTATCGCAACTGACATCACTGAATTGATGCATTATAATCATGTGCTGGTTGAAAAAAACAAGGAGCTTGAGAATTATGTGTATGTCACTTCTCACGATTTGCGTTCGCCTTTGGTTAATATTCAGGGTTTTAGCACCCGGCTTAAACGACATACTGATCAGATAGCAGAATTAACGGCCGGTTGTGAGATGGATCAGGTTATCAATGAAAGCTTGACGGAAATAATCAACCGGAAAATTCCTCATACGCTTGATTATATTTTCAACAGTGTGGGGAAAATGGAAAAGATGCTGAATAGCTTGTTGCAAATATCCCGTACGGGTCGTGTGGTAATGAATATTCAGGAAGTTAATATGCATGTTCTGATCTCAAAGGTGATCCATACGGTTGAATATCAGTTACAGGAAATCGGAGCAATTGTTGAAGTGGAGAATTTGCCGGATTGCTATGGGGATGAATCGATGTTGAACCAGCTTTTTTCCAATATCGTTACCAATGCGATTAAGTATAGAGATGAGCAGCGCCCGTTAAAAATAAGCATTTCCGGGATAAACAGGTATAAAAAGGTGCTTTACCGGATCATGGACAATGGCATCGGTATTCCTAAAGAGCACCTGGAAAAGATTTGGTATGTGTTTTATCGGGTTGATAATAAATCCGTCCAGGGAGATGGTATCGGATTGAGCCTTGTGAAACGTATTGTTGAAAAACATCAGGGTAAAATATGGGTGGAGTCAACGGAAAGGTATGGAACGACTTTCTTTATTGAACTCCCAGCAGATTCTTTTACGGAAAATTAATGACTTTTTAAAAGATAATGTTATGGACGATAACAACGAAATTGTAATTTTGATTGCCGAAGATGATGACGGACATGCAGAACTGATAGTGGAAGGACTTCGGGATACCGGACTGAAAAACAAAATTATCAGATTTGATAATGGTCAGGATATATGGGATTATCTCGTTGAAGCATGTAAAGAGGGTATCCCTGTCAACAACAAAGAGTTTATTGTCATGCTTGACATCAATATGCCACGTGTTGATGGAACTGAAGTTTTGAGAAGGATTAAAAATCAGAAATGCATGAAGAATATCCCTGTTATCATGTTAACAACAACGGACGATCCCCGTGAAATTGAAAAATGTTATCAGTTTGGTTGTAATGTTTATATTACAAAACCGGTAGAATTTATTAAATTTGCAGAGACATTACAAAAACTGGGATTTTTCTTACAAATAATTAAGGTGTAACATGAGAATTCTGATCATTGAGGATGATGCGGGAATAGCGGAACTTATCCGGTTTGAATTGGAAGATTCCGGTTATGAAACCGTGTGGGTAAGTTCTTTCGCCGAGGCCGATAGCGTGCTGGAGGTGAATGATGTTAAGTTGATGTTGGTTGATTATAAGCTGTCGGGTGATGAAAACGCCCGTGAGTGGCTGCAGGAAAGAAAATCAAAGCATCTTCCTGTACCTCCTTTTATTATGTCAACCGGTCAGGGGGATGAACGTGTGGCTGTTGAGATGATGAAGCTTGGTGCACGTGATTATCTTGTGAAAGATACGATGTTAATTACACGGCTTCCTGATGTGATCAGAAGGGTTTGGAAGGACATAGAAAATGAAAACAAATTAAAAGAGGCTGATGAATTGATTCAGAAACAATTGCAGTTCACGCAGCTTCTTATGAACATCTCGACTTCATTCATCAATTTGCCTTTATCTGAAGTGGAAGATGCAGTTCATAATTCTCTCGCTGAAATTTCAACATTTGTAAATGCCGATCAGAGTTATATTATCTACTATGATTTTAAGAACCAGATAGCGAATATTGATTATGAATGGTGCAATAAAGGTTTTTCTCCCCGGAAAAAAATCTATCAAACCATCCCGATGGAAAAAATGGATAACTGGGTTCCGACACATTTAAAAGGAGAAGTTGTCTATGTTTACGATATCAATAATTATGATCAGAAAAATGTTTTTGAGGCTGTCTCTGTCTATGGTATAAAAAGTATTATTGCCATTCCGATGATGGATAATGGTAAATGCCTCGGTTATGTGAGTTTCGACTCCATTCGTGAAAACCATATTTATACTGAAAGTGAACAAAATCTTTTTAAAGTATTTGCTCAATTGCTTGTTAACATATACAAACGTCGTCAGTATGTAGAAGAATTGCGCCTGAGCGGAGAAAAATACCGGTTGCTTTTTGAGTATAATCCCGAACCTATGTGGATATTTGAGCTCGATACCTTGAAATTTCTTGAAGTAAATGATGCCGCAGTGGAACATTATGGTTATTCGAGAGAAGAGTTTCTCTCAATGACACTCAAGGATATCCGGCCGGAAGAGGATATGAATCTGCTGATAAGCAACCTTAGCCTGATGCTGAAGAAAAATCGCTCAAGGGTTTATGCGCGCCACTTGAAGAAAAGCGGGGAATTTATTTTTGTTGAACTCACAACTGTCCAGATAACCTGGAATGGAAAGAAAGCTATTCACATTCTCGTTAATGATGTTACGGAAAAGAAAATCACCCAGGAAAAACTACAGGAAAAAAGAGATATACTGAAAAAAGTACTGGATGAAAGCACCGGTTTTATTCAATCGCAATTAAGTGATGTTGACTTTACGAAAATAACTGACATGATGCTGGAAATTTCCGGTGCCAGTGTCGTTGCATTTAATCAATACGAAAGCAATGGAACTGATTACATGACTAAAAGTATCAGTGGCATTGGTGATTTTGTTCGTAATTCAATGAATATATTAGGTTTTAACCTGTTGGAAAAGAAATGGAAAGCTGATCCGTTTATTAATACGAACTCGGATAGGAAATTAATACATAAATTTTCAGGTATATCTGAAATTGTTGACAAAGTTTTCCCGAAATCAGTGGTGAAAATTATTGAAAATACTTTTAATACGGGTCAGGTAGTTGTTGTTTCAACTTGTAATGATAACCAAATCCTGGGTGATTTTGTCTTAATTTTCACCAAAGGAAAAGAACTTAAAAATCATGAGATTGCTGAATTGTTCTCAAGTCAGGTTGGACAGTTTTTAATTCGTATAGAATCAGAAAAAGCGGTGCGGACAAGCGAGGAAAAATACCGGTATTTATTTGAAAATAATCCTCAGCCAATGTGGATATATGATGTTGATTCTCTTGCTTTCCTTGAAGTAAACAATGCCGCGATAACTCACTACGGGTTTTCAAGAAAAGATTTTTTATCCATGACCCTTTTTGATATTTGCCCTCCCGATGATATCCCTGAATTTGTTAAGTCAATTGCTACAATCAAGGATAAAACAGATCATCTTTCCCGTCGCAGGCACCTTACTAAGAATGAAGAGGTTATTTATGTTGAGTTGACCTCTACTCCTATTAAGTTTGAGAACCGGAATGCCCGTCATGTGTTAGTAAATGATGTTACTAAACGCAAAAAAATGGAAGATGAACTCAACCGCAAGATGAATGAATTGTTGAAAAATTAAGATGGTTGCTTGACAATTAACTAGCTATTTACTTGAATGGAAGAAAAACCCCTGTTTACAGGTTAAGGTAAACAGGGGCAAGAGCAGAATATACAACACTTTCTTAACCTATTCAATTACAACACTTCTGCGGTGAACTGTATGGGCGCTGAAATAACCAAGTTTTGCTCCTGAAATATTGCTTACGGGATTTGTATTTGTTGTTCCTTGAATAATATTATTCATGGTGCTGAATCCATAAAAATAATCGTAAACAGCTTTTGAAATTGATTGCATCTCGACAGTCAGGGTGTCACCTTTAGTAAGCTTTCTGTCAACACAAGTCAAAAAACTTTTATTGTCTTTTCCGTTGTTAAATTTGTCGTTTTCTACATAGGATGCAATTACTTTTCCATTGACATACTCAACAAAACGGTAGTAGTTGGTTTCATTTCCCGGATCGGTATATTCAACGATGACTTCCCATTCGGGCATTTGAATTTGTTCAATTTCCGGTAAAATTGATTTTCTAACCCTTAACCTGTTTATGAAAACCGGTTTGGGCATTTTGTCTTCCGATTTAATTTCACTGATATTTTCGTCTGTTGCAACAGAAAGGGTGTAGTTTGAGCCGGGAACTCCTTTGATTTTGGATGAACGGTAACGACCGGGTGCTACTTCGTATAATGTTTCAGAGGTTCCGAATCCGTCTTCTAAAACGACAGAAGCATTGGTAACTACGTTGTGGGTGTTTTGGTTGTTTATATTGACGGTTTTTGACAAAATCACTTCCGCATATTGTGATTCAGGAACAAATGCTTCAACAACAAGTTCCGGGTCAACTGTATCAAATTCAAACTCTACGGTTTCTGTGCATGATGTTAAGATAGATGCTAACATCAAAAATGGAATTAATAATCCATTTACTCTGTTGATGATGTGTGATGTTTTCATAACTTTTTATTTTTAAAAGTTAAAATTATACGTGATTGACGGTATAGCAGTGAATAAATAAGTCATAACTGCATATGTCTTCTCTGGATCTGAAGGGTCTTCTTCGAAATTTATCGAAAACGCATTTTTACGTGCATACGCGTTATATACTGAAAAATTCAGGCTGCTCTTATACTTTCTTTTGCTTTTAAAGTTCCAGGTTACCCCCAAATCCAATCTGTGATAATCAGGCATCCGGTTGCCGTTTCTGATATTATAGTAGTATTTAACTTCATCATTAATTTTGTATTTTCCACTCGGGAAGGTAACTGCATTCCCGGTTTGATAAACCCAGGTCGCCGACATTGTCAGGTACTTTGTCAGTTCGTAAATTCCTACAACTGAAACATCGTTTGTGATATCCTGACGGGCAGGGTACCAGTTTCCATCATTAATACCCGGAATACTGAGTTCGGTTCTGGACAATGTGTAACCTATCCAACCATTAAGCTTCCCATATTTTTTCTTTAGCATCAGTTCAAGTCCGTACGATCTTCCATTTCCAGTAACTAATTCTCCTTCAATATGTTGATTAGCCATGACGTCGGGACTATTTCTGAAGTCAGTCTGATCGTGCATCCATTTGAAATATGTTTCAGCAGAAAACTGATACATGTCATTCTTTATATTGTGAAAATAACCGGCAGAAATCTGGTCGCTGTTTTGGGGCTTTACATTTTTGCTGGACATAATCCATATATCAACCGGTAAAGAAACATCTTCAGTGGTAGTAACCATGTGAATATGTTGCGAGTTGGTTGAATAAGCCATCTTCAATGATTGACGGGGATTGATGATGTGGGTAATGCTCAGTCTTCTTTCGGGTGTGAAATAAGATTTTACGACTTCGTTTCTTTTGTAAGTTGTTGAATCAGTCAACACCCCATCTTTATACTGATAAAAGATACCCGGTCCAAACGACCTGAAGGTATTTAACCTGATGCCGAAGTTGATGATCCACTTTGGTGAAGGCTTAAATTCGTTGCTGAAATAGATGGCGTTTTCTCTTCCATTTCTCTCCTGAATTTTCATCGGGTGAAATGTGGCATTTTCATCGGCTAGCAACTGACCGGGAGTAATGTTGTATAAAATATAATCGTACCCCAATGTAAATCGGCTGTTCTCGTTTAAGAAATAATGAAATTCATGCTTGAAATTATAATTTTTTATACCTGAAAGAAGGCTGATTACAGAAGGCTCAAAAGCGAGATCAACTTTGTAGTCGAACTCGCTGTAGATGATAGAGGTGTTACTGAATAGTTTGTCGTACCAGATATGATTCCATCTGAATGTTGCAGCACGGTTTCCCCAACCCAGTCCAAAATGGTCCGGAATCCCAAAGGCATCCCGGCCCGTATAGGCCGAGAGGAAAATCCGGTTTTTTTCATTGATTTTGTAGTTGATCTTGGCATTCAAATCGTAAAAATTCAAGGTGTTGTTCTTCAGGTCCGGATCACTGGTCAGTTTCAGCAGCATATCAACATAGGTTCTTCTGCCCGCAAGGAAGAACGAACCACGATCTTTTACAATTGGACCTTCAATGGCGAGTCTGGATGAGATCAGCCCGAGTCCGCCACTTACTTCTAACGACTGATTGTTGCCATCTTTCATCCTGATATCCATTACAGATGAAATTCTGCCTCCGTAAGATGCCGGTGCAGTTGCTTTGTAAAGTGTCATTTCTTTGATGGCGTCACTATTAAAAGTCGAAAAGAATCCAAGCAGGTGATTGGGATGATAAATAGTTGCTTCGTCCACTAATACTAAGTTGTGTGAGTTATTGCCTCCTCTTACATTTAATCCGCCGTTTCCGTCCCTGACAGATGTTACGCCCGGGGTAAGAGAAACGGTTTTCATGATATCCTGTTCTCCAAAAAATACAGGGATATCTTTAATTTCACTGATGAGTATCTTTTCTATTCCGATGTTGTTTTGAACAATGTTTTCATTTCGTTTGAAAGGAAAAACATTTACTTCCCGGAGATCGGTTACCTGAACTTCCATTTTGAAGTCATGACGGATGTTGTTGTTGTTGTTCACCTGATAAGTCAGCGTTTTATATCCAATGTAATTGATTTTTAAAGTGAAAACTCCTTCGGGAAGGGTAAGTACATAATATCCGTAAGCATTGCTTGAAATCCCGGTTCCCGGTAGTTCTTCGATGGTGATTGTGGCTCCTCCCAGTGTTTCGCCGTTTTCTATGTCGGTAACTGAACCGCTGATTGTATGTCTTGTCTGTGCCCCGAGAAGAGAGACAAAATGTATAAGGAACAATATGTAAATAAAACTCTTCATATAATATCTAATCTGTTGCAAAAATCAGAAGTCTTGATTACGGAAAAATTTTAAGTTGTTGTATTTTGAATCATAAACCGGAAAATAGCAATCGTCAACTTTTTGAATTTTCCCTTCATCGAGCAAGTTTTTCGTAACATAGCCCAACTTCATCCTTCTTTCACCCAGCGGTTTTTCCATGTCCGAAATCTTCACCCCATCTGAGTGTTCGTTGATGAATTCCAGTACCTTTGTTTTAAGATTCATGACTGCAATGTTTAATGTTAAATAATATGCTTTCGCCGTATCGTCACTTCCCTTTGTGCTTATACATTTGCATAAGGCGTGCCGAAATACACTACTATTGTAGTGATTTCTCTGATTTTTTGTTTAATAGGTTGATAATCAAGAAAATAACAAGGGTGCTCTATGCGTAGAACACCCTTTATGTTAGGTCAGACAGAAGAGAGATTAAGGAAAGTGCATTAAATTATCGCACACTTGTGCGAAAGCGCACACTTTATTTAAGATTTTTTCCCTTAAAAACAGAGATATTGTATTTTTTCATTTTTCTGATCAGTGAATCACGCGAAATACCAAGTAGATCAGATGCAGCAGTTTGGTTGTAGTTACAGGAGTGCAGCGCCTCAAGAATCATTTTTATTTCGTTTGATTTTAAATTTACTTTGTCTGCTGTGTGAACAAGTTGTTTCTTTTTTGTCGATTTGAAAGGAAAGTCATTGATATTCAGCTGATTATTTTTACATAGGATGACGGCTCTTTCTGCCATATTTTTTAATTCTCTTACATTTCCTGGAAAATCGTAATGCATAAGTGCATCAAAAATCTCTTCAGCAATTTTAACTCCGGGCTTATTAAATTTTGTGGCATATAACCCTACATAATATTCAAGTAAAGGTCGGATGTCGGAGGTACGTTCGCGAAGCGGCGGAATGTGAATATGCAGGGTGTTAAGTCTGTGCAGTAAATCGAGCCTGAATTTTTTTTCTTCCACTTGTTTCTCAATGTCGTGGTTAGTCGCGGAAATGATGCGAAAATCAGTTTTGATAGGAACGGTGTCGCCGACGCGGGTAATTACCTTTTCTTCTGTTGCACGTAGAATTTTGGCCTGCAGATTGAATGGCATGTCTGCAATCTCGTCGAGAAAGAGCGTTCCGTTATTACAGGCCTCAAAAAATCCCATTTTGTCGTTGATAGCACCGGTAAAAGATCCTTTTTTGTGCCCGAAAAATTCGCTCTCAAGGAGTGTTTCAGCAATGGCACTGCTGTTAACCGCACAAAAAACATTGTCTTTACGTGGACTTGAGAAATGGATGATTCGGGCGATGTTTTCTTTTCCTGTTCCGCTTTCTCCGGTAATTAGTACATTAGCATCCGGGTATTGTGCCGCTGTTTTAGCCTGTTCATAAACTTTCAGTGTCTGGGGACTTACCCCTATAAACTGCCGTTGAATCTTTTCTTCTAAGGTTTTGGAAATAAGGGAGTTCTTTTCCTCCATTTGTTTCAGCTTGCGCTGCATCTGAAGATATTTCTGAGTACGTTCAATCGCAATTTGTATGTCAATAAATCTGAACGGTTTACGCAGGTAATCAAAAGCGCCGAGGCGCATGGCTTTGATAACAGTATCCATGTCACCATGAGCTGAAATCACAATTACTTCAATAGAAGGTTGTTGCTCTTTAACTTCTTTCAGGATATCAAGTCCGCTTATTCCGGGCAGCCTTACATCTAATATCAGCAGGTCAATATTTTTTTCTTTTAATATTCTTCTGCCATCGCCTACATTGTTTGCCTCATAAGCTTCATAATCATCTTCAAAGAAGCTACTCAGTTCTTCCGTAAATTGTTTTTCGTCATCCAGAATCAGGATTTTTATTTTATCTTTTTCTTCCATGTTGTGTGTTGTTAATATTGAAAACAAGCCTGATTTTAGTCATCGTCATTTTGGAACTTACTACCTCAATGATACCTCCCATATCTTTGATGATCTGATAGGATATTGAAAGTCCGAGTCCTGTGCCTTTTCCTTCTTCTTTTGTTGAGAAGAAAGGAAGCATGATATTGTTGATGATTTCATCGTTGATACCGGTTCCGTTGTCGGTGATTTCAGCGATCAACATATTCAAATTCACAAAGGTGTTGATGCTGATATGGGGTATGTATGATTCGTCACCAAGCATTTTTTTCTCCATCACGGCATCTTTGGCATTGGTAAGCAGGTTGATGATAACTTGTTCGAACTGGTAGGTGTTTCCAACTACATCAGGAATATCGTCTGAAAGATAAGTGTCTAAACTGATACCCAGGTGTTTGAATTGTTCCATGATCATAGAAACAGCGTTTTCAATACTTTTATTGATGTTAAAAGCAATGGGTATATATTCAAACTGGTTTCTCGAGAACACCCTGATGTGGTCGATGATGTTTCTGATACGCGTAAGATTTTCGAATATTTTACTTGATTTGTTTTTCATGTAGGGCACATCGATAAAATCCATTTTTTCCGCATCAAATAAAATCTTATCCATCACCATCGAAATGATATTTAGAGGCTGATTAATTTCGTGCGCCATGCCGGCTGCCATCTGACCCAGGTTGGCCATACGGTCGGCATGAATTTGTATAGCCTGCATTTTTTTTCGTTGAGAAATATCACGGACTACCGTATTATATGATAATGGAGAACCATCTGAATTTTGTATCAGTGTAGTACTGATTTCAGCCAGAAAATGCGTTCCATTTAGTTTAACAAGGTTGAGTTCAACATCTTGTGTGAGTCCTTCTGAAATTGTATTCTGGGCAATGTCTTTAATTGTTTTTAGCGAGCCCGGGGAAATAAAACGCAATATATGCATGCCAAGTAGTTCTTCTTTTGAATTCGCACCCAAAAGTTCTGTCCCGATATCGGATATTTCCCTGATTCTTCCTTTTAGGTCAATGAATATAACGCCATCGGGAGAGGCGTTTACCATGCTTCTGAATTTCTGTTCGCTCTTCTGAAGGGCAAGGTTGGCCTCTTTTAACTGTTCAGTTGTATTTCTTAATAAAATGGCATCTGTTAGTATGGTCTGTTTTTGATGGTATAAATCAAGGAAAATACTGACCTTACTTTTTAAGATCTGGCTGGAAAAAGGTTTGTAAATATAATCGACGGCTCCGGCATCATACCCTTTAAGTTCTTCAATTTCACTGAAAATATTGGCTGTGATGAAAATAATAGGAACCTTGTTCTCTCTGCGTTCATCGTTAATTTTAACTGCCAATTCATATCCGTTCATGCCGGGCATCCAAACATCGATAATGGCCATTGCCAGGGTCATCCCGCAGGTTTTTTCCAGGGCTTCGTAACCTGATAAGGCACTGATAATATTGATGTTGAAATTTTTGATAACACTTTCGATGTAAATCAGGTTCTCTTCAATATCATCTACGATCAATACGTTGGCCGGGATATGTTGATGTGTAAGTTTGTCCATGGATGTTCAGCGGTGTTTTTTGCGTGTAAATTTAACTATTTTTTTTCATTTTCTGTCCTTAAATCAACGGGTGGAGCTGATTTTGCCGGGCAAAAAGGCAGTGTGAAATAAAAACAGGAGCCTATACCTTCTTCGCTTTCTACCCAAATACTGCCACCCAGCATTTCTATGTATGATTTTGAAATAGACAAACCCAATCCAGCTCCTTCATAATGACGATTCTTTCCCTCACTGACTTGTCTGAATCTTTCAAAAATAATTCCTATTTTATCTTTGTGAATCCCGATTCCGGTATCTTTAACAAAAAATACCAGTGATTCAGGTTTTTGAATCAAATCAACAGGTAAATACCCAAATTCTATGGTTCCCTGGTTTGAGTATTTGATGGCATTCTTTACCAGGTTGGTAAAAATCGCGAAGAGTTTTTCCCGGTCAGTTCTGATGATGGCTTTTTCGTCGGGAAGTGGTTTTTTACAGGAAAGCTGCATTTTTTTTTCTTCTACTTCCGGCTTAAAGAAGCTGTAAATAAAGTCGATTTGTTCATTGATGTCCGAGTCTGATATATTGATTTCTATTAAACCGGCTTCAATTTTAGAAATATCAACAATGTTGTTGATAATGTTGAGCATACGTGCTCCGCTTTTCTCAATAATATGGATGTACTTTTGTTGAATTTCGCTGGTCAGGTCAGGCTCTTTCAACAATTCGGCAAAGCCAAGTATTCCATTCATCGGAGTGCGAATCTCGTGGCTCATGTTTGCCAGAAACGCGGTTTTAAGTTTATCGCTTTCTTCCGCTTTTTCTTTAGCGGCAATCAGATCTTCCAGTAATTGTTTTTTTTGTGTAATATCTTCTGTTACAATCACGAAATTGGTCGTTTCTCCCGATGAACTAATGATGGGGGAGATGACGGCATTCACCCAGTAGATTTCGCCGTTTTTTTTCTGGTTCTTAATTTCACCCATCCAGTCTTTCCCTGATAAAATTCTTTTCCAAAGGTTGTTATAAAATGTGTCGGGTTGAAGTGTCGCTTTCAGGAGAGAAGATGCGCTTCCAATTACTTCGTCTTTCTCATAACCTGAAATTTTCAAGAAAAAAGGATTCGTGTAAATAATATTACCCTCTAAGTCAGTAATGATGATAGACACAGAGCTTGAGTCAACTGCCCGTTTAAAAAGTCGGGTCTGTTCTTCACTCTCTTTCAGTGCAGCTTCACTTTTTTTTCTTTTCTCATTTTCTGCCTGGAAAAATTTAAGCAGGTTAAGTGTTTCTGAGTGTGTTTTTTGTAATTCACTGGTACGTTCTTCAATCAGTTTTTCAAGCCGTTCTTTTTCATTTTTTTTCATGATGGTGGCTTCCCTGATTTTCATCATAGCCCTGATTTGAGCAGTCAGCTCACTTGTATCTACTGGTTTTGACAAGAAGCCTTCAGCTCCGGCTTCGAGTGCCTTGATGCGATTTCGTTTGTCATCTTTGATGGCCGTTATGAAAACAACCGGGATGTCAGCGGTTTTGGAATGAGCTTTTAACTTTTTACAGACTTCATACCCATCCATTCCGGGCATGATGATGTCAAGTAATATAATATCAGGTGCTTTTTCAAAAGCAATTTCAAGTCCCTTTACCCCGTTTAGCGCGGTCATAGTTATCGCGTTTGGGAATACCTCGCTGATCAACGCTCTTATAATAATCAGGTTGTCGCTGTTATCGTCAATAGCCAGGATTTTTATTTTCTCGTGCTGCATACAGAAGTCTTTTATTGTGCTGAAGAACTATTTTCCGGCTCTTTTGATTCATTGTTCGATAAGTGATTATTTGTTTTTGAAACCATCCCTGATACCGTTTTTAGCAAGTCATCACGTCTGACATCGCCTTTTTGAATTAACTGGTAAATATGGTTTTGCCGGAGGAATTTCAGCTCTTCTTTGGTAATGTGTTTGGCTGATAGAATAAGTACCGGTATGTGCATGCTACGTTCATTATTCCGGATAATTTCCAGTACACCAAAACCATCTATACCTGGCATCATCAAGTCAAGTATAATGGCATCAGGAATGATGTGGTTCATGGTTTCAATGCCTTCGTTGCCATTTCGTGCAACAACAACCATGTATCCACTTTCTTCCAGAAAGTCTTTGATTTGAATTACAGCAGATTCATTGTCTTCAATTAAGAGGATAGTCGTTGATTCATTAACCGGAAGCTGTGTATGCAAATCATCTAATGTGATGTTTTCTTCAAATGTTTTGTTGTCTTCCAATTCATCCGTGTTGTATAACGGGAGGGTAAGTGTAAAAGAAGAACCTTTGCCAGGCTTACTTTCTACTGAAATAGAGCCGCCTAGCAAGTTAGCGTATTTTTTGGCAATCGATAATCCAAGTCCTGTTCCACCAAACCTGCGGGAGGTGCTTTCGTCTGCTTGTCTGAATTCTTCAAAAATATGTGATAGCTGTTCTTCTTCTATTCCAATTCCTGTATCTGTGACTGTTACGGACACTTCATCAATTGATTTTTTTAACTGAACAGAGATTTCTCCTGTTTCAGTAAATTTCACCGCGTTTCCGATCAGGTTTTGTAAAATATGTCTGATTTTCGTTTCATCACTGGTTATGCGGGTTTCACAATCACCTCTTACCTCGTTGATTCGGATGTTTTTTTCCACTGTTTGCGGGAGGATTAAGGAAATTGTTTCGTTCACACAGTCGCACAAGTTAAATTCAGTAAGCTCAATTTCTTCTCTCCCTGATTCAATCCTGGCGATATCGAGTATGTTGTTAATCAACGCAAGTAAATTTTTTCCATTCCGTTCAATCACTTCCAGGTAACTGTATTCTTCTTCCGGAATTTGGTTTGCAAGTTTCCGGTTCAGCACGCCCGAAAGTGCAATCACAGAATTAAGTGGCGTTCTGAGTTCGTGACTCATGTTTGACAGGAAACTCGTTTTTAGGTTGTTTGCTTGACGAAGCATCTTTTTTTGAATTTCCAGTTCACGGTTTTGTTCGGTAAGTTCAGCAGATTGTATGGATAGTTCTCTTTTTTGTTCTTCGAGCTCGTGGTTTTGTGTAGCAAGCGATTCGGAGAATAATTTGATTTTTTCGTATGTGAGGATTTTATCCACTCTTGCACAATATGTCAGGTGAATCTTTTTGATTAGCTGAATTGCCTGGTCGCTATATGGATGAATGTTGGCTAATGAGATGATGGCAATAATATCGTTTCCGGATAAGATGGGAATGGTAATAATCTCTTTTGGAATAACATTTCCTCCGGTTGTTTTAAAGATATAACGGGTATCTTCGGGAATGTTTTTGATGTGCTGAATACGTTTCAGCGCAATGACGTTCCCGAATTCACCTTCCAGGTACGTCGCTGAAAAGGATTTGCGTGCTCTTTCGGCTAAACCAATGGATACGAAATGATTAAACGCTGTTTTATCTTCATTCAGCAAATATACAGCTGCCATTTCCGACTTAGTATCTTCCATCAGGATTTGCAGTGTAACCCTGAAAAATTCTTTTACATCATCTTCTATCAGCATCATGTCTGCAAGTAAAGCAGTTTTGACATTCAAATCAGCCGTGATTTGAATATTCTCGGCGAGGGTGTTGAATGATTTGGCCAATTCGCCAATTTCATTCTTCGATTCAAAAGTACACCGTGCAAGCATGTCTCCCTGATCGAAACGCCGGGTGATTTTTGTCAGTTGTACCAACGGTTTCCTGATATTTTGCAGTAAGCTAAGATATACAATTAACGTGAAAAGAATGAGTACGAAAAATAAAATGATCAGCTCCTTAAGCATCAAATCTTTGATTTTTTCTGATTTAGCATAAATAAAATCGCTGTGTTTTTTTGAAAAATCATCAATAAATTCCACTTTTTTCAGTAATTCTTCTCTGAGTTTTCCAATAGCTCCTGTTGTAGAAATACTTTCTTTTACAGAATCCAGTCTCTTTTCTGTTGTTAAGCGGATGTTTATTTTACGAGCAGTTTCCCAGGCAATAAATGCTTTTCGTGCTGCTTCAACATCTGCTTCGGGTCCGGGATACAACTGTCCAATGATGTTAAACTGGTGCAGGATGTCGGCCGCTTTTTCTTCGATGAATTGCAGTGCATCCCTTTCTTCGAAGGCGTTGGTGGCAAACATCAAGTCATTCGTTCCCAGGCGCATTAGGTGAATGTCGGTGGTTAAAATGCCGATAGCTCTCCGTACTTGTAAAGTGTGTGTATATATGCTATGGGTTTGTTCCCGTATTTGTCTGTTTTGACTGTAGGTAATCATGCCTATACATGATGCTAGTACTAATATTGTGGCAAAACCGAGCAAAAGTTGTGTGCCTATTTTTAGATTTTTGATTCTCATGTTTTCTATGTGTGTTTGTCTTTTAATATTTTCGAAAAATGGCTGATTGTGGATATATTTCTTTAAAATGATGTTTCATCAAAATATCTCTTTCTGTCTCACCGGTTATCAGAAAGCCTTTTTCTGTCATGACGGCTTCAATCTTATCCAGTATTATTTTCCGGAATTTTTCTTTGTAATAAAAAAGCAGGTTTACACAAAAAATTATATCAAAATGCCCGAAAATACTTGCAGGTGGACAGCAATATTGTTTGTTGAACAAATCAAAAACCGAAAAGCTGATTTTTTCTTTTAATTCCTGTTTAATGTGATAAGTGTTATTATATTTGACAAACCACTTATCTAGTTGATATAAGCTGATATTATCTAAAGCATGTCGTGCATATTGTCCTTTTAGGGCGAGCTTAACTTGTTCTTCATCTTTGTCGGTTCCAAATATCAGACAGTTACATTTGCTGTCATTACAAACTTTTTGTTCTTCTATCAGCATCGCGATGCTATAAGCCTCTTGCCCGGCAGCACAAGCCGCCGACCAAATTCGTAGGTCTTTAGACTGGTTATTTTTTGTCTCCGCAATCAATTCCGGGAGTACAATTTTTTCTAAGGTGTAAAATGTGAGAGGATTACGAAAAAAAGAGCTGTATCCAATTTGCAAACTATCATAAAAAGTCATTCTCTCCAGTTCGCTGTCTTCGAGTAATTCAAGATAATCTTCAAAAGAAGAGCATCCGGTTGCAGCACATCTCCTTTTAGCTGAGTTGATTAAAAAAGTTTCATCATATCGTGAAATATTCATTTCATCGTGATTAATAAAAATGTCGTTGATATGATAGGCGTGATTATTCATGTTCAGTTATTCAAGAATAAAATGATGTGTTTCAATTGAATCAATTAGTTGGCATTTTTCTCATCACATCCATCAGAAAATTCAGCTATGGTATCTTCTATTTCCCTGGATATTTCTTGTATGTTGAATGGCTTTCTGAAATACCTTCGGATAATTCCCTGACTAAGTGCCTCCTGAATTTCATCGCATATTTCAAAACCGGTTAAGATAAAATAAGCTATTTCAGGGGCAATCAATCTTGCTTTTCGGATGAATTCCATTCCATTCATTACCGGCATTTTCATGTCAGTGACAACTATTTTAATGTATTTGTCTTCAGCAATATACTGAAGTCCTGTGAATGCATTTTCTGCTGTGAGTACATGGTACTTTTTCTCAAGGTTGGCTTGAAAAAGCATTAAATTAATGGCCTCATCGTCAACATATAATATTTTTACTTTTCTCATATTATTTAAATTTAGCCGGTAAAATAATAGTTACTGAAGTCCCCTTTTTTATAGTTGATTGAAATTTGATTGTGCCTTTGTGTGCCTGAATGATGTTGTAAGTAATTGATAACCCAAGTCCGGTTCCTTTCCCGGGTTCTTTGGTTGTGAAGAATGGATCAGTGATTTTTGAAAGTTTATCTTTACTGATACCGCACCCTGTGTCAGTAATAGTTATCACTGCATTGTTGTTTGTTATTCCGGTTGTAATTGTTATTGAACCTTTTTCTTCAACAGCATGGTATGCGTTGACAATAAGGTTGATAAAAACCTGATGAAGTTTTCCGACATTACCGGGAATTATGATTGGGGTATCGGAAAAATGTTTTTTTATTTCGATAGAGCCTTTTAATTCGCCTTTGGTGATGAGCAGCGAATTATTGATAATAGCATGTAAATCGCAAGGTTCACGGTAATTCTCACTGGCGCGGCTCATCTGGTTTAGTCCCGTCATGATGGAAGTTGCCCTCTCAATGCCGGTTTTGATACTATTCAGATACAACTCTACTTTTTCATCCCTGATATTTTCATCCCTGATATAGTCTTGAAGTCCGGTAAGTCCGCCCAGTATAAAATTAAGTGGATTGTTGATTTCATGGGAAATACCTGCCGTCAGGATACCCAGGGATGCCATCTTTTCAATTTGGATAAGCTGAAACTGGGTTTCTTTTAATACTTTTAGCGTTTTTTTTAGCTCTGCATTTTTCTTGTTAATGATTTTATTTTTTTCATTCAGCTTTGAGTTGGTGTTACTGAGTGCTTCAATGGCCTCGTCCAGATTCTTTGTTTTTTCCTGAATTAATTCTACCAGATTGTTTTTGTGTTTTTCCAGTTCACTCTCTGTGTTGCGAAGTTTAGTTAGGTGCTTGCTGATGAAAAAATAGAAAAAAATTGCCGTTATGATGACGTAAAAAAACCCCTTCAAAGTTTGAAGCCTGGTTAAAGAGTTTATATCCCAAAATATGATTCCAAGAACTTTATCTGAAAATAAAATCCAGATTAATCCTAAAATCAAATAGAGGACTGTGATTCTATGTTCGAATTTAAGGTTTTTCATACGCAGGGTAGGATGCACTTATCTAATTATTACCATTACCCTTGTGACCCCGGTGGGGTTCGAACCCACGACCCACAGATTAAGAGTCTGTTGCTCTACCAGCTGAGCTACGAAGTCAGTACATACAATAATTATTGTCGCCGTTAATTTTGCGATGCAAAGTTAAAAAATAATTTGATTTTTTTCCTGATTTATCCTTATTTTTGCATCTTTATTGTTTTTATGCCAGAAAAGTGTTTTCCATATAAAATATTAGCTGCGGACGAAATTAAAAGCAGCATGAATGAACTGGGTGGCTCTGCTTTGCCTTTTTTGTTTATCATCAATTATGCTGCTGATGCCGGATTTGTTGTTAAAAACGAAGAGCTTGATGATAGGTTTGTAAGGTTTTTTTTTCATCATTTCCCTTCAGATAAAAGGGTAATACCTGATTTTTTATGGCAGACTTATCCGGTGAGTAAAGCATCTTATGGTGAAAAATTTAACCATGTAAAAAATCAAATTCACTTAGGGAACTCTTTTTTGATTAATTTGACTCAGCCTACCCGAATTTCTACTAATTTGTCGCTGGAAGAAATTTATAATATAGCTTCAGCTCCTTATAAGTTATGGCTGAAGGACAGGTTTCTGGTACTGTCGCCCGAGACATTCATTCAAATACACAAAGGGGAAATTAAGACTTTCCCCATGAAAGGAACTATTGATGCCACGCTTCCTGATGCGGAAAGGAAAATCCTGCAGGATGAAAAGGAAATGGCCGAGCATGCGACGATTGTGGATTTGTTGCGCAATGACTTGAGCATGGTGGCGGAAAATGTGCGTGTCACACGTTACCGCTACGTAGAAAGAATCAATACGATACAAAAAGATTTGTTGCAGGTGAGCTCTGAAATTACGGGACGGTTACCGGAAAATTATCACGATCAACTGGGTGATATCTTATTTAAGTTGTTGCCTGCCGGATCTATTTGTGGGGCACCTAAAGCCAAAACGCTCGAGATTATCCGTCAGGCAGAAGACTATGACAGGGGTTTCTATACTGGTGTTTGCGGGTATTTCGATGGTGAAAATCTCGATTCGGCGGTTATGATACGCTTCATGGAGCAAACGGATAATGGATTGGTTTACAAAAGCGGGGGTGGAATCACTTTTCAGAGTGAGTTGGATAAGGAGTATGAAGAATTAATACAGAAAGTGTATGTGCCGGTTTCTTGAATCAATCAAACTGAAAGATGGGGTGTTTTTTCGCCTGAAATATCATCAGGAAAGGGTGAATCATTGTTTTCAGCTGTTTTTCCCGGGAAGGGGAGTGCCTGACTTATCTTCGTTTTTACAGCAACAGGATGTGCCCAAAGCAGGTTTGTTTAAATGCAGAATACTGTATGATGAACAGGGATTTATTCAACCGGAGATTATGCCATATCAAATGCGGACGGTTAAATCGCTGAAATTAGTGGACACAAGTTTAGAAGCTATGGCGTATAAATCAACCGATCGGTCTGTGTACGAACAGCTTTTTGCACAGCGGGGTGATTGTGACGATGTGATTTTGGTGAGAAATGGGTTGCTGACTGATACTTCTTTTGCCAACATCGCTTTATTTGATGGTAAGCAATGGGTGACACCTCGTTTGCCAGTGTTGTACGGGACTAACAGGTCGTATCTGCTAGAGAAGGGGCTCATTGTAGAGAAAGATATTAAAGCTGAAAATTTGCATTTGTATCAGAAAATCAGGTTGTTTAATGCCCTGATTGAGTTTGGGGAAGTCGAGGTTATTTTAAACCTGTCAGGTTTTTAAAACCTGACAGGTTTAAAAAGTAGAAAACTAAGATATTTTTACTTCCTTTGCAAAACTTAAATAATCATATTTTATGGAAAAAAAACTACGTCGTTCGAATGACCAAATGATTGCCGGTGTGTGTGCCGGAATCGCAGAATACCTGGGGTTGGATGTTACCCTTGTCAGGGTAGGATATGTACTGCTCTCCATCCTTTCAGCCGGATTTCCCGGAACTTTATTGTATATCATCCTGTGGCTCGTTATGCCCAAAAGCTACTAACCACTAACCCACTAACCACTATTCAAGTGTCTTTCAACCTCACATCAAACTATCGCCCCACCGGTGACCAGCCGGAGGCAATCCGGCAATTGGTAGAAGGATTGCAGGGTGGAATCCCGTTTCAGACTTTGCTGGGGGTGACAGGTTCGGGAAAAACTTTTACCATTGCCAACGTGGTGAATGAGGTAAACCGTCCGACCTTGGTGCTTAGTCACAATAAAACCCTGGCAGCCCAGTTGTACAGCGAGTTCAAGGCTTTCTTCCCGGATAATGCCGTTGAGTATTTTGTGTCCTATTACGACTATTATCAGCCGGAAGCGTATTTACCGGTAACGGATACCTACATCGAAAAAGATTTATCCATCAACGCGGAGATTGAAAAATTGCGTTTATCGGCGACTTCGGCGTTGTTGTCGGGCAGGAGGGATGTCATCGTGGTTTCGTCGGTGTCGTGTTTATATGGTATTGGTAATCCCGAAGATTTTACTTCCAACGTGATAGAAATCCGTAAAGGACAAAAAATTGTGCGCAATGCTTTTCTGCGTAACTTAGTGGATAGTCTGTATTCCCGAAATGATATTGAACTGAATCGTGGCAATTTCCGCGTAAAAGGAGATACGGTAGATATCTTCCTGGCTTATGCCGACGATATCCTGCGGATTGTATTCTGGGGAGATGAAATTGATGAAATCATGACTATAGATCCGGTTAACCTGCATGTACAGGAACATTTTGATGCTTACCGGATTTATCCGGCGAGTATTTTCGTTACCACCAAAGAAAGAATCAACCAGGCTTTGCACCTGATTGAGCGTGACCGTGACATGCAGGCTGAGTATTTCCGTTCTATCGGAAAAGATTATGAAGCCAAACGCATTTATGAACGGGTTAGCTACGACCTGGAAATGATCAAAGAGTTAGGCTATTGTTCCGGCATTGAAAACTATTCCCGCTATTTCGATGGACGGGCGCCGGGCAGTCGTCCGTATTGCCTGCTAGATTATTTTCCGGATGATTACCTGATGGTGATAGATGAAAGTCATGTGACGATACCGCAAATCCGGGCGATGTTCGGCGGTGATGCTTCACGCAAGCAAAACCTGGTGGAATATGGTTTCCGCTTGCCGGCAGCACGGGATAACCGTCCGTTAACTTTCGATGAATTTGAACAGTTGACTCCGCAGACCATATATGTTTCAGCTACTCCGGCTGATTATGAACTCGAAAATTCACAGGGCATCGTGGTGGATCAGTTAATTCGCCCGACCGGTCTGCTCGATCCGGTGATAGAAGTCCGACCGAGTCTCAACCAGATTGATGATCTGCTCGAAGAGATTACCATTTGTACGGAGCGGGATGAACGGGTGCTGATTACCACCCTCACCAAGCGCATGGCCGAAGAGCTGACGGATTATCTGGCCAAAATGGGGGTACGTTGTAATTATATTCATTCGGATGTGGATACGCTGGACAGGGTACAAATCATGGAAGATTTGCGTCGCGGATTATACGATGTGCTGGTAGGAGTAAACCTGTTACGCGAAGGACTTGATTTGCCGGAAGTATCGCTGGTGGCTATTCTCGATGCCGATAAGGAAGGGTTCCTGCGTTCGCATCGTTCGCTGACCCAAACAGCAGGACGTGCAGCCCGTAACCTCAACGGGAAAGTAATCATGTATGCCGATAAGATGACAGACAGCATGGAGAAAACCATTACCGAAACCAACCGCCGGAGAGAAAAACAGTTGGCGTACAATGCTGAGCACAACATTACGCCAACTGCTATTATTAAAGGAGTCGGCTCAGCCCTGAGTAAAGCTGAACCTAATGCCTACATCGAACCCGAAGCCGGCATGAGCATTGCAGCCGATCCTGTCGTTCAGTACATGTCGAAGCCCGCGCTCGAAAAAGCCATCCAAAAAACCAAAAAAGCCATGCAGGAAGCTGCTAAGAATATGGAATTTCTGGAAGCTGCGAGGTTAAGGGATGAAATGTTCCGCCTCGAAGAACTACTGAAAAATAAATGATTTACTATTCAATGGAATCAGGAACTGAAAATGTTTTTTTCTTCCTGCTTCCATACGAAGCAAGAATACATTCGCTCATGTTTCAAAAGTTTCTGATAATAACCTTTTTACTTTTTACAGTCCAAACGCCCCCTTAATCTCATTTACCATATCGGTTTTTTCCCAGGTAAACAATTCTACTTCGCAGGTTATTTCTTTTCTGCTATTATATTTGAATGTTTTGATAACAGTTTCAGGTGTTCTTCCCATGTGTCCATAAGCCGCGGTTTCTTTGTAAATCGGGTTACGCAGCTTCAGCCTGTTTTCAATGGCTTTAGGGCGCATATCGAAAAGCGAGCTGATTTTCTCTGCGATTTGACCATCAGAGAGACTAACTTTAGCTGTTCTGTAGGTATTCACATACAGATTCATCGGTTTGGCAACCCCGATGGCATAAGCCACCTGTACCAGTACTTCTTCAGCCAATCCTGCTGCTACCATGTTTTTGGCAATATGCCGGGCTGCATAAGCTGCCGAGCGGTCCACCTTGGAGGGGTCTTTACCTGAAAAAGCTCCACCTCCGTGTGCACCTTTACCACCGTAAGTGTCAACAATTATTTTTCTACCAGTCAGACCTGTATCGCCATGTGGACCGCCAATTACAAATTTCCCTGTCGGATTCACGTGAAGGATGAAATCTTCCTGAATCAAGGAGTCAAATTGAGGATCTAAGGCTTTCACCCTTGGAATCAGGATGCTTTTAACATCTTCCCGTATCTTTGACAGCATGGTGATGTCAGCCTGTTCTTGTGTGATATTGCCATTGGCTTTGATAAAATCGTCATGTTGGGTGGAAACAACTATGGTGTGCACCTTCACCGGTTTGTTGTTGTCGTCGTATTCTATGGTTACCTGCGATTTGGAGTCAGGACGAAGGTAAGTCATCTCTTTTCCTTCTTTTCGGATTTTGGCTAATTCCTGAACCAGTGCATGCGATAAATCGAGTGCAACCGGCATCAGGTTTTTGGTTTCGTTGGTAGCATAGCCAAACATCATTCCCTGATCGCCGGCTCCCTGATCTTCAGGGTTTTCACGTTCCACACCCCGGTTGATGTCTCCGGATTGTTCGTGAATAGCTGAAAGAATACCGCAGGCATCCCCATCGAATTTATACTCGCTTTTGGTGTAGCCTATTTCATTGATGACTTCGCGTACTACTGATTGAAAATCCACATAGGCTTCAGTTTTAACTTCACCTGCAATTACTACCTGGCCTGTCGTAACAAGGGTTTCACATGCTACTTTGGAATTAATGTCCTGGGCCAGAATGTTGTCTAATATCGCATCGGATATTTGATCTGCTAATTTATCAGGATGACCTTCAGAAACTGATTCTGATGAAAATAAATATCCCATTTTAAACAAGTTTTATGATTTAATAAAATAATATTTTTACATTTGTTGTCTGTTTGTTTAAACAGATAACAATATAGAAACAAATGAGTTGGAAATGAACCTGGAAATCAAGAAAAAAGGCAGGAAAATACTTTTTAGCATTTTTTTCTGTGGTTGCAAGCGGCTCAAATCTTTCCACATGTAGTTTCGGTTACAAAGATAATATATTTTATAAACAATTATATCCTTGATATTGTTTAATTTTTAAAATAATTTACCATAATTTTTAAAATCTGTTTTTATGAAAAAAATGAACTACCTCTTTGTAGTCCTGTTATTGAGTTTGAATTTACCAGTAACAGGACAACCTTCTTCAAACATAAATGCGCTAACAGAGAAGAAGCTGACGGGAATTGAGTTAAATCAATTCGTACAGCCAGATTATGCCTCAAACAAAAAAGCATTACTCGAAATGAAAAAAGTTCGGGAAATGATTATGCGCAGTGACAATCCCGTTTTCAAAATGAAAGCTTTAAAGCAAGTGGATGAACAAATGAATGAAATCTTGTTTGGCAAAAAAACATCCTTAGTTAACGGACCGGTAAAAATTAAAACTAAAACAGTAAATGGGAATGTCTGTAAAAATTACTTTCATAAGCAATATTCATTGTTAGATCAGTTGCAATCTCAAAAACCTGCTAACAATGATTTACGAAGAAAAGTTCCTGCTGAGGGAGTAATGAAATACCGCCTGGATAGTTTGATATTCTTTGAAAAAAAAGGACAGGAGTGGATTCCCAAAGACAAACAGGAATTCACGTATAATTATAATGCAATGGTTACATCCAATGATATGTATTTATATGATACAACCCTGATGATATGGCAGGACGATGAAAAAACTACGATATCCTATAATGAATCCGGAGATGTAACCCTTTATTATTATCAGTGGTGGAATAAAGAATTACAACGATGGATTGATGAAAATATCTACACGGTTGAATATAATTCCAATGGTGATGTGTTGAAACAAGAATTATACAGAGAAGAATACGATGAAGATTCATTAAGATTCATTAAACGCGGTGAATTTAAACATGAATATACTTTTGATACTAACAACAATGAAATTGGGAGTGTCTATTATATGTGGGATGACCAGAAGTCAGACTGGATACTTGACAGTAAACATGAATATTTTTTTCAGGATGGTTATGAATTGATGTTTGCTGCCTATTTGTGGGATCAGGAAAATCAAAAATGGGTTGGTCAATGGAAATTTGAAAATGAAATTGTTCCGGAATTTGATGTCTTGAGTTCAACTCACTATAACTGGGATCTGCTAACTGATACCTGGGTTGTAATGCATAAAATCCTTTATGAAGTATTTCCTGGAGCGGCAGATACAACTGTGACTGAAACGCACTGGTCTTTTGATTATGAAGCTGAAGCGCTTGTTTTGGACATCAAAATTGTTTATTCAAATTTACAGGCAAACGCAGATGATTTTTATAATAGTTTTGGAAATATTGTTTATTATAACTGGGACGCTCAACAAGCTGAATGGGTATATGACTCAAAAACAACCAATACGTTTGATTCATACGGAAATATTACTCATTGTTATGATTCAATATGGGTAAATGCAGGCGGTGAAGGAAATGAATGGATGGTCAAGGTTGCCATTGAAGCGAATGTAAATGTCGCCGGATTAATTTCGGATTATGTTGTTACGAATTGGAGTTATGACGGAACAACGAATAAAATTTACGGTAAAATCCAATACCTGAATACTTACAGCGAAAAAAAGGAGTTGATTCAACAAATTAAGCAGGAATGGGATTTTGACGGTCAAACCTGGAAAAATGTAACGAAAGAAGAATATGCCTATGATGAATCCGGTAACCTTATCCGGCAGATTTGGTATGACTCTTATAATCCGGAAACTATGGTCTGGAATGCTCAATATAAAACTGAACTGGGCTATAATGCAGATGGTTCGGAGGCGCTTAGAGCTTATTATGTTTGGAGTATCGCGCTTCAGGACTGGAGGTTGACTAATAAATATGAAAATTATTATGATGAATATGGAAAGCCTGTTTTAGAAGCAAGTACGCAGTGGAATGACAATTTACAAAGAGAAATTATTAATTATAAAAACGAGAAGGTGTATGATAATCAGCGAAATTTGATTGTGGAAAGCCATATTTATTCTAATGTTGTGTTGGTTGGAAGTCAGTATTACCTTCAAACAGGAGGGGAAAAAGTGGAAAACAATTTCAATTCCTCCGGTCAGCTGTTATCGTCCATTGAATATTATTACATAAACGAGGTGTTTGTGCCGGATGAAAAGTATGAATACACTTATCATAGTGCTTACCCAACTGCAATCGAAACAGAATATGTTTATACTTGGAATCAATCGACTTCCACCTGGAAAAATGAAGGTAAAGGCGTGCTGACAAGTAATTTTGAAGTGCCCCGCAAAGACTTGATTGCTCCTTTTCAGGGAGAGGATGACTCCAGAGAAGTGAAAATGTATTTTAGTTATATGGCGACTGAGTTGCTGCAATATAGTTGGTCAAACATAACTCAAAGTTGGATGGAAGATAGTAAGGTGTTGGTTTATTACACACAAAGTGAATTTTCTTCTATCGATAAGGTTGATTTAGAACCTGTATCTGTGTATCCGAATCCGGTCACTGATTTTTTAACTATCCGTTTGAAAGAGCATTCGATTGCAAACTTCAGACTGTTTGATTTACAAGGCAGAAAGCTATATGAAGCTCCTGTGAATAATCAGTCGAAAATTGATGTATCAGGTTTTGTTAATGGCATCTATTTCTATCAACTGACCAAGGATAATGAAACCATTAGCGGTAAATTGTTGAAAAAATAACATACAGACGTAATATAAAATTGTAGTAGAGACACACGGCCGTGTGTCTCTACGTTTTATTTATATATTTATATGCCGTGTGTCTCTACGTTTTATTTATATATTTATATGCCGTGTGTCTCTACGTTTTATTTATATATATTCGTTTTTCAAAACAACAAATACCATATCAATCAATACCTCTCAGACACCACGTTCCAATCAACTAAATTCCAGAGCGCAGCGACATAATCAGGACGGCGATTCTGGTAGTCGATATAGTAGGCATGTTCCCAGACATCAAAAGTTAATAAGGGAATTAGTCCGCGTGTCATCGGATTTCCTGCATTACTTTCTTTTACAATCGAAAGTTTACCCGCTGCATCTTTTACTAACCATGCCCATCCTGAACCGAAAAGACTGATGGCAGCTTTGCCAAATTCAGCCTTAAAATTATCAAACGAGCCAAAAGCTTCATTGATAGCCTTTGTTAGCGCCGCATTTGGTGCAGAACCCTTTTTAGGGGTTAGTGAAAGGAAATAAAAGTTGTGATTCCAGATCTGAGCAGCGTTGTTGAAGATTGCACCTTCTGATTTTTTCACGATGGTTTCTAAATCGGCATGTTCAAATTCAGTTCCTGGAATCAGGTTGTTCAAATTGTTAACATAAGCCTGATGGTGTTTCCCATAATGAAAACTGATGGTTTCCGCACTGATCACAGGTGCAAGCGCATCGTGCGCATAAGGTAATTCCTGCAATGAAAATTTCATGATAATTTTACTTTAAAATTTATACTACGCTATTATTGTATGCAAAAATACATTTTCTGGATTGATTATATTCAAAACAATTCAAGTTTATTTTAATTTTCGTCTCAAATTTACATTTAAAAAACCAAAAAAACAATGGCTGATATTGTCTAAACTTTTTTTTATTCCCATCTTTGCATAAATTTTAAAATTGATAAATGTATTTTATTATGGACAAAACGTTGCGTTTATTCTTATTTGTGGCTGTTGTCGGCATGACGATGATATCTTGTAAATCAAAACAAAAAGTGACCGAAATAAAGAGTGCCACAGTTCCGGCCACTACAGTTGCACCTGTACAGGAGGCGCCAAAATCAGTAACTCCGTTTTCCACACAACCTGAAGTTACCCGTTCAGAGTCATTTAAGTTGGCTGCCGGAGAAACCAACAGTGCAGCCATGAGCAAAAAATATCATGTGCAAGTGGGTGCTTTCAGTAACCACGATAATGCCCGTAATTTGCGTGCGAAACTTGAGGCAGAAGGAAATAACGCCCTGGTTGTTGAAAATGAGAATGGCATGCTAAGGGTGATTATCGCTTCATTTGATGAATATAGCGATGCTCGTGCAAAAATTGATCAGATAAGGAGTACTTATCCTGATGCCTGGGTGCTGGTTCAGAAAAAATAATGACGCAACTTTTATATACCATTTTAGCATTGCTGGCAGCCAGTGTTGGCAGTGTAGTATTAAGTGGCAGTTTGCTAATGTTGAATAACAAATGGCTGGAAAAAATTTCCGGCTATTTGTTGTATCTGGCTGGGGGTACGTTGTTGGGAGCAGCTTTACTCGGATTGATTCCTCAGTCAGCAGGTTTTTTGCATCTCAAAGATGTGCTGATCTGGGTACTCGCCGGAATACTTTTCTTTTTTTTACTGGAAAAGTTTATCCTTTGGCGTATGTGTCATGATGAAAATTGTGAACGACAGGTGCACGCAGCCGG
>JAQVNN010000063.1:0-4325 GCA_028703105.1 Paludibacter sp.
AACGTAATCAAAAAATTCATACTGAAATTCCACGCCGTCACCACCACAATTGCGATCAGCTTTGCCAGATAAAAATTCAGTTTCAACTTGCCATTCAGCAGCAGGATAACGAGGTTATTGATGGCCAGTCCGATTACGGAGATGAAGATAAAAGAGAAGTATTCACGGGAGACTTGTTCGCTCTGACTGGCAAATGTCCACAAGCGGTTCCAGATGTAATTAGAAGAAGCGGCCAATATAAAGCCGGCTGAATTAGCGATGTACTGATTTAGCTTAACTTTTTCTTTCAGCAACCAGGTGATGCCATAGTCGATGAGCATGCCGGAGAAACCCACCAGCATAAATTTAAGCAACTTAACTACGAGCAAACTTTCTATCATGGTTGATGTATCTTAACAGGAACAACCGGCGCGTTGAGCGTTGGACCGAACCAGGATTTCAGCGAGAGGGTAAAATTACAGGCATCAACCTGTAAAACAGGAATAGCTAATTTTACCTCTGTACTCACTTCCTTTCCTGCCGGAATTGAATCGTTTATTTGGTAAATTGCCGGGACTTCAATCATTTTTTCTTTATTGATAAAAACACCAATAAGCTCTCCCGGAAACACGGAATGATTAAAATGATAATCCTGTGCGGATGTGTTATGCAGCACCACAGGCATTACAATCGTATCGCCGGGAATAACTACTTTCTCAGGGAGTTCATAGCTGATCCTGATGTGGTTAGTCACCTGCAAACTATCCGTAAAAAAGCCCCGGAAGGTAGAACCGTTGACATAGCACAACAATTTCGAGCGCCCCTCATAATCTCCGGTTATCAACACAGGTTGATGATAAAAATCAGTGTCAAACTTCCAGATGTCGAACTGCGTGCGGCGGGTGTATAACGAACTAATCAACTGCGTTTTGCCACCGGTAAAATAATGATATAAGGAAGGATGTTCGAAGGAACCCCTGATGATAACCGGCACATCTCCTGCAATGGCATGCAAAGTCGTATATTTAAGCTCTTTACCGTGAAATTTAAGTCGTTGAGGCAACAAATCCGTCACAAGTAACACGCGCGCCATCAACACCAAAATCAACGACGGATATACAAACCGACGGATGTAACGTTCCAGTTTCGGGTTTAATTCCGATTCACGCATCACCAGTATCATCATCGGCAGGGCAGCCACGATGGTCCAGTGCGGTTCCACATGTCCCCGGAAAGTCATTCCCCAGAAAAACAGGAAAAAACCAATTATGATAAAATACAGTGCCCTGTCGAACAGCTCAATTTTTCTTTTGCTGAAAAGCACCCAACATACAGCGATCAGGGTAAAAGGATTAAAGACAGCCAGTTGATTAGGCAGGTAATCCAGGAAATACTTCCATTGAAACCCTGTTGATCTGTCAAACAAGTGATATTGAATTGCAGGAAAATCATGTTGGATTTGCCAGCAAATGTGCGGGATAAGCAGAACAATAGCTAAAAATCCGGCCAACCAGAACCTGTAATTCAATAACAATTTCAGATTTGATAATACCACCATCACAATCAGCAATCCGGCATGGTATTTACTGTACACCATCCCGGCCATAGCCACGGTCAGCAACAAACTATTGAGCAGGTTATCCTGTTTCAGGAAAAGTCGATACGCATACAGGAAAAATGCTGCAAAAAGAAGAAGAGGTACATCCGGGGTAGTAATAAAGCCGTAGGCACTGAACATAACGATGGAAGCCGCAAGTGCAAAAAAACGTACCACCGAGCGATTCGAATTCAGCCTCAAACCTGTCGTTTTCCATATTAAAACCAAGGTAGCGAGTTGTGTTACAACAGTTATAAAACGAACACCCAAATTGCGCGGAAAGAGTAAAGATCCGAGATAGGTGAACAAGGCCACCATGGGAGGATGGTCAAAATAACCCCAGTCTAATGCCTTACCCCAAAAAGCATAATAAGCCTCATCGTTGGTGATTTCGGTGAAAACCGCCTGAAACAGATTCAGCAGAAACCAACCCGACAAAAACAAGATAAAGAGTTGTACCGGAGTGATTCGTTTCATTTGTCAGCAAGGATGGTCATGCAACGCTGCAAACCATCTTCCCAATGTGGAATTTGAATGTTATATACAGATTTTATTTTGCTTTTATTCAGCACACTGTAATGCGGACGGGGTGTTTTTGCCGGATAATCCTTGCTTTCGATGGGTAAAACCCGGCAATTAATACCAGCTATTTTGTGTATGGAAATGGTGAAATCGTACCAGCTGCACACACCTTCGTTTGAATAGTGATAGATTCCCGGAACACATTTATCAGCCGAAATCACCTGTAGTAATGCATCAGCTAAATCTGCCGCATAGGTTGGCGTACCTACCTGATCAAATATCACGTTTAGGCTATCGCGTTCCCGGCCGAGCCTTATCATGGTTTTAACAAAGTTATTTCCGAAGGAAGAATACAGCCAGGAAGTCCGGACGATTACCGAACCGGGACAAACATCCTTCAACAATTGCTCTCCCGCCAGTTTCGATTTTCCGTAAACCGTAGCCGGACAAACAGGCATGTCTTCCGTGTAAGGAAGATAACTTTTCCCGTCAAACACGTAATCAGTTGATACATGGACGATTTTGACACCATAGCGAACAGCTGCTTTCCCTAAAAAACCAAGAGCTTTTTCGTTAATCAGATAACTAAGTTCAACATCCTCCTCGGCTTTATCAACAGCAGTATAAGCTGCACAATTCAATAAAAAATCAATTTTATGCGCGGCAAAAAAAGTATCAACAGCCTGCTGATTACAGATATCCAACTCATCCACATCTGTAAAAATAAAATCAAACTGAGGATAAGAAGCTGAAAGCACCTGGATTTCATTCCCCAACTGACCTTTACTTCCTGTAACCAAAACCGTTTTTATAGCCATGTTTTTTACGTTTCGCGTATCTAAAAATTCATTTCAGCGTCTTTAAACAAGGGATGTAGCTCGTCTTTGGGAGACACGATTGCTTTATCAGCCGGAATCTTCCAATCAATATTCAACGCCGGATCATTATATAAAATACCTCTTTCCATTGGTTGATTATAGAAATCATCGCACTTGTATGTAAAAAGAGCCGTCTCGCTAACAACTGAAAAACCATGAGCAAATCCTTTTGGAATGAGGAATTGCAATTTATTTTCAGCCGACAATTCAACCCCGTACCATTGTCCGAAAGTAGGAGAATTTTTTCTTAGATCAACCGCTACATCCCAAACAGCACCAATAGCAACTAACACTAATTTCGACTGACTATGTGGATTTAGCTGGTAATGCAACCCGCGAATTACCCCATAAGATGATTTGGATTGATTGTCCTGACAAAAATCCAGCTGAATACCTGATTTAGCGTATTGATCCCGATTGTAAGTCTCACAGAAAAAGCCCCGTGCATCTTCAAAGACACGTGGTTTGATAATTAATAATCCGGCAATGGGTGTCTGAATGATTTCCATGAATCAGAATGTTTTTTCGTTGGCAATTTTAATCATGTACTCTCCGTAATGATTTTTCTTGAGGGGCTCAGCCAGTTTCAATAGTTGTTCTTTGCTGATGTATCCGTTCCGGAAAGCAATTTCTTCGATACAAGCTACTTTCAGTCCCTGGCGATTTTCGATGGTGGCGATGAAGTTGGAGGCTTCGAGCAAACTGTCATGCGTTCCCGTATCCAGCCAGGCCATGCCGCGTCCCATGATTTTCATACTTAATCTTTCTTCTTCCAAATAGAGCCTGTTTAAATCGGTGATTTCCAATTCTCCTCTCTTCGATGGTTTCAGCGATTTGGCTTTTTTCACCACATCGTTACTGTAGAAATACAAACCGGTAACGGCATAATTTGATTTGGGTACGGATGGTTTTTCTTCCAGACTGAGCACCTTTCCATCTGCATCAAAGTCAGCAACTCCATAGCGTTCGGGATCATTCACATAATATCCGAAAACGATGGCGCCATCCTGCAATTTGGCTGCATCCCTCAGTGTTCTCGAAAAATCAAATCCATAGAATATATTATCACCCAGGATCATACATACCGAGTCACCACCAATAAACTTTTCGCCAATGATAAAGGCCTGTGCCAGTCCGTCCGGCGATGGTTGTATAGCATATTCGAGTTTAATTCCCAAATCCTCTCCGTTTCCGAGCAGATTTTCATATAAGTGAATATCCTGTGGGGTTGAAATAATCAGAATTTCTTTGAGACCGGCCAGCATCAGCACCGACAAAGGATAGTAAATCATGGGTTTATCGTAAACCGGAATGATTTGTTTCGAGATGCTTTTGGTAACCGGATATAA
>JAQVNN010000063.1:4425-11845 GCA_028703105.1 Paludibacter sp.
ACAAAGATAATATTTTTATTGCAAGTCAAGCTCACCATTTTTCCAGGCATGATAGTTTTTTGCCAGCAATACCATGAATTTCGATATTTCTTCTCTTGTTTTTTCCGTTTCAGGTGTGATGACTGACTTTTGTAAACGCAACATCAGGATACCATATTGAAAATTAAAACACAGTTCAATATCGCTCAGTCCGGATTCGGCTTTTCTTCTGAACTGGTTAATTAACGGTAACACATGGATATATTTGGCATTGTAGGCCGGTATCTGTCCCGACTTCAACAACAAAGCATGCAATTCATTAAGTTCTGCAACTACGTTTTTGTTCAATTGCAGATGTCCTTTTTCCATCACTTGCTCCAGACGCATCATTTCGATCAGACTTTCGTACCACTCTACAACAGCTTTGCGTTCGTCATCATCTTTAAACTGAAAACGAGAAATGATTGTATTGTTTATTTGATCGATATCGAACTGCAACGCACGAATTAAATCTTCTACCTGCCACATGTAGAGGAGGTATTCGCTTATATTTGTTTTTTTGAGTTGAGAAGCAATTAACATAATTAATCTTCTTCATCAAATTCAAAGTAAAACGTCGGCTCAAACAACTCATCGAGCTCCCGGCGTTCTTTTTTGGTAGGACGGCCGGATCCTCTTTCGCGGTTATTTTTGGCGGCTATTTTACCGAGTTCGTACAATTCGAGTTGATCAGGAGTAGTTACATTTTTCATGTAATCCGGCACCAGTTTAGCGCCCATGCGGTTTTCAGCCAATGCAAGCACTTCGAAAGAAAAAAGTACCGGATTGCGTTTCACCCCAATCACCTCTCCGACTTTGATGTTTCTGGAAGGCTTTGCCTCTACACCACCAACCAATATTTTCCTTTTCTTACATGCCTCGGCAGCAAGAGAGCGGGTTTTGAAGAGGCGAACTGCCCAAAGCCATTTGTCAATGCGGACTTCCGTTTTCATTTATTATTAAATTGTGTCATCGTGAGTTGCATACCGGCAAGGCAGAAACTTTTGATCATTTCAATCGCCCTATCCATCCTTTCCGGCAACAACTTTTGTTCTTCTTCATCCCATTTTCCCAACACATATTCAACCTGATAACCTTTTGGGAAATCATTCCCGATTCCGAAACGCAAACGGGCATAGGAGTTATGTCCCAGGATGTCCTGGATGTTTTTCAGTCCGTTATGCCCAGCATCTGAACCTTGTGGTTTGAGACGCAGTGTCCCGAAAGGCAGGGCAATGTCATCCACGATTACCAGCACATTTTCGATTTCAATTTTTTCCTTTTGCATCCAGTAACGCAACGCATGTCCACTCAGATTCATAAAGATAGAAGGTTTCAGGAGAACAAGCGTACGGCCTTTCAGTTTCACCTGCGTGACAAAGCCATAACGTTTATCCTCAAAAAAAACATTGGACGCCCTTGCAAGAGCGTCCAATATGGTGAATCCTATGTTGTGTCGGGTGTCCTGGTATTCGGGACCAATATTCCCCAGTCCAACGATCAAGTATTTCATCTCAAGTGCAATTAATTTTCTGCAGCAGCAGCGGCAGCAGCACCACGGGCAGCTCTTGTCAGTTTAACCTGGGCTACAACGGCATTTTTGGCATTCAGAATTTCCAGTTTTTCCGCTTTAACTCCTCCAACCTGAATTGTTTTACCCAACCCTAAATTTGTTACATCAACAACAATGGCTTCAGGAAAATCAGTATAAATACCTTTCACTTTCAGTTTACGCATTTGCAATGCTAATTTACCCCCGGCTTTAACACCTTCTGCAAGACCCTGCAATTTCACCGGAATTTCCATCACGACAGATTTTTTTTCCGAAAGTTGGAGGAAGTCAATATGTAAAACCTTATCTGTTACCGGATGAAACTGTATTGCCTTAACAATAGCTTTGCTCTTTTTCCCTTCAATATCCAAATTGACGATATACACTTCAGACGAATAAATTAATTTTCTTAAATCTCCTGATGTGACTGTAAAGTGTACATTATCTCCACTTCCATACAACACACAGGGAACATTTTCTCCTGCACGACTGGCTTTTGTAGCCTTTTTACCCAGTTCTTCACGAACTTTTCCTTTTAATTCAAATGTTTTCATTTTAATTGTTTAATGTGTTACTCAAAATTTAAGCGTTGATTTTTAAGTGATTAGTTGCTTAATTTCCCATCACACTTTCTGCATAAGAAAAGCGAGGCAAAGGTAATATTATTTTATTAAAAATACAAACAGGATCGTACTGGCACTTTTTATTTTGATTTCATTCACATACGGCAGGTATGAGAGGTGCATAACCGTATGCAAGCGTAGCGCAGTTTAGGGGTAAATCCATGAACACCACTATTCACAGCGCAGGCGTGAGGTGAAATTGTTTTTAGTTGGTGTGAACAAGTCGCAAAAATAATGATTATTATCAGCACATCAAAACATAAATTCCCCTATCATTACTCTTCTCCCTTTTCAAAAAAAATATTACCTTTGCAGGTTCACGAATTTTATATTAACGGCATAAATTGAAACAAAATATTGAAATAGAACGCGTGGAAACGTCGGGTGAAATTGAAGTGATAGGTGCCCGTGTTCATAACCTGAAAAATATTGATGTAACCATCCCCCGAAATGCGTTGACCGTCGTAACCGGCCTCAGCGGGAGCGGTAAATCTTCATTAGCTTTCGACACCATCTTTGCTGAAGGGCAACGTCGCTATATCGAAACTTTCTCAGCCTATGCCCGCAGTTTTCTCGGAAACCTGGAACGACCGGATGTAGATAAAATTACCGGACTTAGTCCTGTCATTTCAATTGAGCAAAAAACAACCAACAAAAATCCCCGTTCAACCGTCGGCACCACAACCGAAATCTATGATTTTCTACGTTTATTATTTGCCCGTGCAGGAGAAGCCTATTCTTATGTTACGGGAGAAAAAATGGTCAAATATACTGAAGAGCAAATTATTGATCTTATTCTGAAGGATTATGAGGAAAAGAAAACCTACTTACTCGCCCCTTTGGTGAAAGGTCGTAAAGGTCATTATAAAGAATTATTTGAGACTACCCGTAAAAAGGGATATGTGCATGTCCGCATCGATGGTGAAATCAAAGAAATAACCTATGGATTAAAGGTTGACAGATATAAAATCCACGACATCGAACTGGTAGTTGACCGCCTGTTTGTTTCCGGAAAAGACCGTCAACGTCTCAAGCAATCCTTACAGAAAGCGATGCAACAAGGCAATGGAATTGTTATGTTGCTCGATACAGAAACGGAGGCTGTACGATATTTCAGCAAAACACTGATGTGCCCAACCAGTGGAATCTCGTATGACGAACCTGCTCCCCATAATTTTTCTTTCAACTCTCCACATGGTGCTTGCCCGCGATGCAAAGGACTTGGTATTGTCAACGAGATTGACATGGAGAAAATCATTCCAGACAAAACCATCAGCATCTACCACGGTGCCATTGTTCCGTTAGGAAAGCATAAAAACACGATGATTTTCTGGCAAATAGAAGCAATTCTGGAAAAATACGACTGCCACATCAAAATGCCGGTTTCAGCAATTCCGGAAGAAGCCATCGACGAAATCATGAATGGGACAGAAGAAAGATTAAACATCAAAAATCATTCACTGGGGAACTCAAATTACTTTCTGAATTACGATGGCATACTGAAATACATTGAAATGCAGCAGGAAAATTCCGTATCAGCAACCGAGCAGAAATGGGCAAATCAGTTCTCGAAAGAGATCGTTTGTCCGGAATGCCGGGGTGCTAAATTGAAGAAAGAATTTCTGCACTTCAAGATACACGATAAAAACATTTCGGAGTTGGCAAAAATGGATATTGATGAACTGTACAACTGGCTTGATGAGGTAGAACAACACCTGTCGGACAAACAAAAAGCCATTGCAGTTGAAATCTTGAAAGAGATCCGGACACGCCTTCAGTTTTTATTAGACGTGGGACTAAGCTACTTATCGCTGAACCGCACGTCTCATTCTTTATCAGGAGGAGAAAGTCAACGCATTCGTCTTGCCACACAAATAGGCACCCAGTTAGTTAACGTACTGTATATTCTCGATGAACCCAGTATTGGTTTACATCAACGGGACAATGAAAGGTTGATCAGGTCGTTGAAACAACTCCGCGATACGGGAAATTCTGTCATTGTTGTGGAACACGACAAAGAAATGATGCTTGCGGCGGATTATGTAATTGATTTAGGACCGCGCGCCGGGCGCCATGGAGGTGAAGTCGTATTTGCCGGCACACCGGATGAAATGTTACAATCGAACACCATGACTGCTGCATTTCTGAACGGAAAAGAAAAAATTGAAGTCCCGGTAACCTTAAGACCGGGAAACGGGAAATTCCTTGCTATAAAAGGAGCTAGAGGTAACAACCTGAAAAATATCGATGTTAAATTTCCACTAGGTAAGATGATCTGTGTTACCGGCGTTTCAGGAAGCGGGAAATCTACCCTTATCAACGAGACCCTGCAACCCATTTTAAGTCAGCATTTTTACTCTTCCCTGAAAGATCCTATGCCCTATGATGCAGTGGAAGGCATAGAAAATGTGGACAAAGTAGTGGTAGTGGATCAATCACCTATCGGACGAACACCCCGTTCCAATCCGGCCACTTACACAGGGGTGTTTTCAGACATTCGTAACTTGTTTGTATCTTTACCCGAAGCCAAAATCAGGGCATATAAACCCGGGAGGTTCTCGTTCAACACAGCAGGAGGACGGTGTGAAGTTTGCAGCGGGAACGGATATAGAACCATCGAAATGAACTTTCTGCCTGATGTATATGTTCCCTGTGAAAGCTGTGGCGGGAAAAGGTATAACAAAGAAACACTGGAAGTCAGATTTAAAGGGAAGTCAATTGCTGATGTATTGGACATGACTATCAATCAGGCTGTCGAGTTTTTTGAAAATCAACCGTATATTCTAAACAAAATCAAAACAATACAGGATGTGGGGTTGGGATATATCAAGTTAGGACAATCAAGTACCACTCTTTCGGGAGGTGAAAGTCAGCGGGTTAAATTGGCAACTGAACTTTCGAAAAGAGATACCGGAAAAACCTTATATATACTTGATGAACCGACAACAGGATTACATTTTGAAGACATTCGCGTACTATTAGGGGTTTTAAATCGTTTAACAGACAGGGGTAATACTGTAATCATCATTGAACACAACATGGATGTAATCAAAGCATGTGATTACATCATTGATATCGGCCCCGAAGGCGGACGAGAAGGTGGACGTGTAATTTGCTGCGGCACTCCGCACGAAGTAGCGAATCATTCGGGAAGTGAGACTGGTAAATTTCTAAAAAAAGAGTTAAACTAATCTACGAGGCTTCGAGAAAAATTAGTTTTTTATATGAATGAAATCATACAATACATCATCCGTTTTCTGGCAGGGGACCATGTTCCGGAAGCAACCTGGAAGACAATCGGATATACTTCTGATGAAAAGGAATATTCTAACTATAACCTAATTATCAAACCATCCGGTTTTTTTGATGAAGCATGTTATGGATCGGAAGAAAGTCTTCCTACACTTCCACTCAAACAGTGGGAAGAAGTCCCGATCCTTTTCGGAGATAACATCACGGAAACCATCGGCAACATCGTCGTGATTCATGCTGACATCATCGCTGGTACTTATTTCCTGATATCCAGGTACGAAGAAATGGTTCGCCGCAAAACCCGTGATGCACACAACCGTTTTCCGGGAAAAGAATCCCTGCCGTATAAAGCCGGGTTCATTGATCGACCCATCATCGAAGAATGGGGAGTGCTCTTGCGTTCCAAATTACGCGAAACAGGCGTCGAAATCAGCGAACCTCCAAAAGAAATCAAAAAAGTTTACCTGACTCACGACGTAGATCAAATTGCCCATTACAGAAACATACGTGGCATGTTAGGCGGTATTCTCAGAGGCATTAAACGCCCGAAAGAAGCAAAACAAGCCATCAAAAGCTATTTTGGCGGATTGATTTTTGACCCCTGGTACACCTTTCCATACCTGTTTAAATTAGACCTTGAACTCCAAAAAAAACTGGGGGGTGACTCCTGTGAAATTATCACTTTTTTGAGGTCTCACAGTGGAAAAAGAAAAGAAGACAAACCTTTGGTTAATCTATTACATCCCGATTACCAAACCCTGATAAAATACCTCAAAAGGAAAAAAGTCTCGATTGGCTTACACATCAGCTATGAAGCCGGATGTAACCCTGAACTAATAACCGAAGAAAAAAAACGGCTTGAAAAGTTTATCCGGATGAAAATTCATTATAACCGGAATCATTTTCTAAACAACCGGGAACCTGAAGATTTCGAGTACTTGATAAATAATGAAATTGCGGATGATTTCAGCATGGGCTATGCCGACATGGCCGGGTTCAGACTGGGAACCTGCAAAGCAGTGCAATGGATTAATCCGGCAAAAAAGGAACTGACCAATTTGCGCTTGCATCATCTTACCATCATGGATATAACTTTAAGTGATAAAAGATACATGTTCATGAATGCACATGATGCTTTTCAGTACTGCGAAAGTTTAATTAACACGGTCAGAAAATTCAATGGTGAAATTAGTCTGTTATGGCATAATAACTCTGCCGAAAAACACGTAAACTCTTATCACAGAATTTTATACAAAAATTTGTTGAAATCTTTCAAACACAATAATAGTGCTGATGAATAAACGAATTATCATTTCCGTTTCCAATGACTTGGCTACTGACCAAAGAGTATGGAAGGTAGCAAATTCCTTATCCCGGAATGGATATGAGGTACATTTAACCGGACGCCGACTTAAAAATTCCTTCCCGTTGACAAGCAGTATTGCCCACAAAAGACTTCGCTTGTTGTTTAATAAAGGATTTTTATTTTATGTGGAACTAAATATTCGCTTGTTCCTTCTTCTGCTGTTTTCTTCAGCTGATATTTTTTATGCGAATGATACAGACACCCTGCCGGCCTGTTTCCTTGCCGCTAAAATAAAAAACATAAAACTGATTTTTGATGCTCACGAACTTTTCCCTGAAGTTCCTGAACTTCAGAACAGACCTTTAGTAAAAAAAGTATGGAAAATCATTGAAGATATCTTTTTCCCTCATCTAACAACAGCTTTCACCGTTTGTCAGTCAATCGCAGATTATTACAATCAGAAATATCATATCAACATGAAGGTCATTAAAAATGTACCTTATCTACATGACCCAAATGAAAAAAAAATCATTATACCCGGGAAAAAAATCATTTTATACCAAGGTGCGGTGAATATTGGCAGAGGATTAGAGTGGGTAATTGATGCTATGCCATACATCGACAATGCTATACTTTATATTGTTGGCAGTGGAGATATACTTACACAAC
>JAQVNN010000013.1:0-4756 GCA_028703105.1 Paludibacter sp.
TGCAAGGGAGGGGTTAGCTGGCGGCTAAGCTGCCAGCTAACCCCTCCCTAAAAGATAAAGTCTTGATTGTCATTTCGACCGAAGGGAGAAATCTATGTTATAAAATGTTTACCGGACAACAATGAATTTTATTACCATAAGAGAAACTTTAGTAGAGAGCAAAAAAACCCTGCATCATTTGCAGGGCTCCTTATAAAGAATACATCAGTAAAAAATTGGTTCTCTTATTTGGTTTTCTTTAGCAATACTTCGTCGATGGCTTTTTTGAAGGTTTCTTTAGGAAGCGCTCCTTGTGCCATTTGTGGTTGTTCTCCTATCGGGCAGAACAGAAGCGATGGAATACTCCTGATGCCAAATGCGGCCGCAAGTTCCTGTTCTTTTTCGGTGTCAACTTTGTAAATGTAGATCTGACCGTCGTATTCTTTTGCCAATTCCTCTAAAACCGGAGCAATTGCTTTACAAGGTCCACACCAATCGGCATAAAAATCGATAATACACGGTTTGTCCCCCAAATACTTCCATTCGGTTGGGCTTGTTTCATAGTTGGCTACCTTTTGCAAAAATTCAGCCTTGGTTAATTTAATTGTTCCCATTTGTTTTGTTTCGTTTGTTTGAATATTGTTTGTTTTTGTTTCTTTTACATCTTGCTCTGCCTTGTTGGTGGACTTGTTACCGCATGCTGTAAAAGCAATCAGAATAAGCATCAAAGATGCTCCAAGGATTTTTCTCATGTTGTTTCTATTTTTGTTTTTTTTTAAAATGTAGCTGTGCTGATATCTAATAATAAAATGATACTTTTGTTTACAATCGACAGCCATTGGTCGATGGCTTATTCGTGTCCGTTTCAGTCCATCCCAATTCATCTAGTTTGTCTGCAATGGCTTTTTTGGAAACTTCATCGGTATGATGTACGACAATTTTACCGTCGATACGATCCATTTCAGCTCCAAATACTCCCTGTAATGTTCCTAATTGCTTCAGAACTTCATTGTTGCAGGTCATGCACTGTGACTTCAATACGTAAAAAGTACTACTCATCTTTTTCTTTTGGTGAATTGTTAATTGCCGTTTTCTTTCGTTTGAATAAATCAAAGAATAAATATCCAAGTACAGCCCCATACAAAACGCTGATATATGGATTTGAGGTTATTGGACAGGTGCCGCTTTTACAACCTATAAAATAGTAATATAGGTAACCACCAACCATCCCAACAACGATCCCGGTTATTTTTAACAGGTGTTTTTTAAAAAATTCATTCATAATTTTACGGATAATAAATCAACCTATGCCTCTGAACATTGGCAGGATTTGATGCAATCTAATATCTTTGTAATCTGTTTGTTTTTCAATGAATAAAAACAATTTTTTCCTTCTCTACGACAATTCAGAATCCCTTTTGCCCGCATATCAGTCAAATGATGGGATAGAAGCGACTGTTCACATTGCAGTTTTTCACCAATCTCCGAAACAGTTAATTCCTCTTTTTCTGCTAAAAGAGAAATCACACACAAACGGGTCCCGTTGGAGATGGCCTTTAGTGTATATGCTGCTTGTTCCATTTGAGTTAGTTCAATCATATTGCATTTGCTTAAAAACTCTTGCAAATATATGAACATATTTTCATATATGAAAAATATTTGGATATTTTAATATTTTATACAGGGATTTTAATTTTCTGATTGCTAAAAAAACTAGATACCTGATATATGTGATTTTGAAATATACTTATCTGTCAAATTTATACAGAAAAAACAGTATCTTTGTTGTTCAATTGAAATAGCATGAACAGGCAACTTACAACCATATGTACAGATATAAAAACAGCAATAAATGATGTTGTTGGAGATCATAAAAAAGCAAATGTTTTTATTTTGACTGATGATAACTCTTTGAAGTATTGTTATCCTCTCATTCGTGATTTGCCTTGTTTGAAAGAGGCACATCTGATTACAATAGCTTCAGGGGATGAAAACAAGAATATTGATTCAGCTGTAAAGGTGTGGCAATACCTAAGCGAACATGATGCCAACCGTAAGTCGCTGATGATAAATCTGGGTGGGGGCATGATTACCGACATAGGAGGTTTTGTTGCATCTACTTTTAAACGTGGAATTGAATATATCAATATACCGACAACACTGCTTGGTGCTGTTGATGCAGCAACAGGCGGCAAAACGGGCATTAACTTCCTGGGGTTGAAAAATGAAATCGGGGTGTTTAACCCTGCCCGTCATGTACTGATATACATTGATTTTTTCAAAACACTGGATAAGCAGAATCTTCGTTCTGGATACGCAGAAATGGTAAAACATGCCCTGATTGATGCCTGGGAAGAATGGCGGAAAGTCTTAGATTTCAACTTAGAAGATGTTGATTTTGACGTTTTGCGTACTATGGTTGAACGAAGTGTCAGAATCAAAGAAAGGATAGTCGAACAGGATCCTAAAGAGCAGCACCTCCGTAAAGCGCTAAATCTTGGACACACTTTTGCTCATGCTTTTGAAACTTTTTCTTATCGCGTGAACCGTCCTGTACTTCACGGTTATGCTGTGATGTGGGGCTTGTTGTGCGAGTTGTATCTTGCTCATGTAAAATTTGGTTTTCCTAAAAAAGAGTTGCTGAAATTGAAATACATGACCAAAGAGTATTATGGCATGTTCAGTTTTGACTGCAATGATTACGAAATACTTTATGAGTTGATGACACACGATAAAAAAAATGAATCGAAAGAGATTAATTTCACTCTTTTATCGGATATTGGTGAAATTCAAATTAATCAGACAGCTTCAAAAGAAGAAATTTTTGAGGTGCTCGATTTTTATCTGATGGGGTAAGAGCAGGGTTATAAAACCAGCATTTAATGATAATTTATATTCTATCAATTCAATAGAGGGACACAAAAGCAGAAATATATGAAAAAGAAAACATTGATAATTGGAGCAAATAGCAATCCGGAGCGATATGCTTACAAGGCTGCTCAAAAATTACTGGCTCATGGTCATCAGATTGAGTTGCTCGGACTTCGTTCGGATGTGATTTTTAATCAGACCATTGACACAGAGAGAAAAGACTATCAGGATATTGATACCGTGACTTTGTATATTGGTCCGAAAAATCAACCATCCTATTATGATTATGTGGTTTCTTTAAATCCCAGGAGGGTGGTTTTTAATCCCGGAACTGAAAATCCTGAATTTGAAATTTTGTTGAAAAAAAACGGGATTGCATACGAACAAGCTTGTACCCTCGTTTTGTTGGGTACTAATCAGTATTGATAATTAACAAATACAACCAGATCAAAATTTTATATATGAAAATTGCATTGATTGGTTATGGTAAGATGGGCAAAATCATCGAGCGTATAGCCAGAGAAAGGGGACATGAAATAGTGTCTATTATTGACATCGACAATGTTGCTGATTTTCAGTCGGAAGCATTTAAAAGTGCAGATGTTGCGATTGAGTTTACAGTACCTCATGTGGCATTGGATAATATTCATCGTGCTTTTGCTTCCGGAGTTCCGATTGTTTGCGGTACAACGGGCTGGACGGAACATCTGCCTGAGGTTAAACAGGAAATTGCAGCCAAAGGATATACACTTTTCTGGAGTTCTAACTTCAGCATTGGTGTAAACATCTTTATGGCTGTAAATAAATACCTGGCCAAATTAATGAATAAATTTCCGGCATATAATGTAGAGATGACAGAAGTGCATCATGCGCAAAAGCTGGATGCTCCGAGTGGAACGGCAATCACACTGGCTGAAGGGATACTGGAGAACCTGGAGCGAAAAACAAGTTGGTCGAAAGAGGTGGAATCTACATCTGAATCGATGGCTATTAAATCAATCAGAGAAGGTCAGGTTCCGGGTATTCACACCATCGTGTATGATTCGGAGGTGGATTCAATTACTATAACTCATGACGCGAAAAGCCGTGAAGGATTTGCTTTAGGTGCTGTAATTGCAGCAGAATTTACTGCCGGGAAAAAAGGATTTTTCTCTATGCGCGATTTATTGAATTTTGAATAAAAAAACGAGTTGAATACGAATTAAGGAAATAATCTGTTAATTGAAAAACGATAAATAAAAAATCATGACACAAGAACAACAAAAGATAAAAAACAACCGTTTTTCTCATCCATTAAAACAATGGATTAAAGCCCTCGTATGGTGTGTTATCTACGTCCTTTTTATAGTCTGGGTAGGAAATTTCTGGTGGGTGTTATTGCTTCCGTTTGTTTTTGATGCTTTCATAACCAGGTTTATACCTTGGACATGGTGGAAAAAGTCGAAAAATAAAACTTTTCTGGCTGTAATGGGTTGGGTTGATGCCATTGTGTTTGCTTTAGTGGCAGTTTATTTTATCAATATTTATCTCTTTCAGAATTACCAGATTCCCACATCATCTCTAGAGAAAAGTTTGCTTGTGGGAGATTTCCTTTTTGTCAGCAAAGCGAGTTATGGCCCTCGTGTGCCTAATACACCTCTTTCATTTCCGCTTGTGCAGCACACTTTCCCAGTTGTCAATACAAAATCGTTCCTTGAAAAGCCTCAGTGGGAATATAAAAGGCTTAAAGGATTCGATACCATAGAAAGAGACGATATCGTGGTATTTAACTTTCCTACCGGTGATACAGTTCCTGTTAACAAACAAAATCCGGATTATTATATCAGTTGTTATTATGAAGGTTATAATAGTTTAAAGATGCAAACTCCGGGTGTTGAGCCGCAGGTTGATGCTGTTATGGCTGCCG
>JAQVNN010000013.1:4856-44019 GCA_028703105.1 Paludibacter sp.
GGTGATACAGTTCCTGTTAACAAACAAAATCCGGATTATTATATCAGTTGTTATTATGAAGGTTATAATAGTTTAAAGATGCAAACTCCGGGTGTTGAGCCGCAGGTTGATGCTGTTATGGCTGCCGGAAGAGCAATTGTCAGGGCAAAAAAACAGGAGTATGGCGAAATCGTATATCGTCCGGTTGATCGACGCGAAAATTATGTAAAAAGATGTGTCGGCATTTCTGGTGACTGGTTTGAAATTCGTGACAACCAGATCTATGTCAATAATGAACCACAGGAACATCATCCCGGGATTCAATTTAATTATTATGTGCAGACTGACGGCAGGTTCCTGTCGGCGGATATGCTTACCAAAATGGGTATCAGCAAAGATGACCGATCTATGTTGAATGTTCAATATGATTATCATTTAATCTCATTTTTGGGGATGGACCCTTCCAAACCAATCTATCATTTTCCTTTGACAGCGGTGATGCTCGAAAAAATGCAACGATTTCCCGGCGTGGTTAGGATTGCCATTGAGCCGTATGAATTGGGTGGTGATGTGTTCCCGTTGGGTGGAGGAAAAAATTGGAACCGGGATAATATGGGACCAATTTATATTCCAAAGAAAGGGGCAACGCTCAGGTTAAATGCCTATAATCTGCCAATTTATGAAAGGATTATCCGGGTGTATGAAAAAAATACCCTGGAAGTGAAAGACGGAAAGTTCTTTATCAATGGAGAAGAAACGGCATATTATACTTTTAAAATGGATTACTACTGGATGATGGGGGATAATCGTCATAACTCTGCGGATTCACGTTATTGGGGATTTGTCCCTGAAGATCACATAGTAGGACGACCGGTAGCTGTCTGGTTGTCATTGGATAAAGATAAAGGTTGGTTCAACGGAAAAATCAGGTTCAACCGCTTCTTTAAAAATGCAAGACGATAGACTGAAGAGGCAAAATAACATTGCAGGGAAATATTGTCTGAGTACGGCCTATCTGGCTCCGGTTGAGTATTATCTTGTGTTGACTAATGCCGATGAAATATTGCTGGAACAGTATGAGTTTTTTGTAAAACAAAGCTATAGAAACCGTTGTGTGATTGCAACTGCCAATGGGTTGATGGATCTGACAATTCCTGTTGAAAAATCAGAAGGAGGAAAAATTTTGATTCGTGATGTCCGAGTTTCTCGCCACGGGAACTGGCAGATACAACATTGGAGGTCAATAGAGTCAGCCTATAATTCAAGTCCTTTTTTTGAATTTTATGCAGATGACTTAGTTTGCTTTTACGAAAGAAAGTGGAATTTCCTGTGGGATTTTAATCTTGAACTTCAGCAGAAAATGCTTGAGCTGATTGATTCACAGCCTGAGATTAAGTTAACAACTACTTATGTGCGGCATTTTTCTGACGATGTGAAAGACCTGAGGGCAGGTATTCATCCGAAAAAAGAACCCGGTATGAATCATTTTCAGCCTTATTATCAGGTTTTTCAGGAGAAGTATGGTTTTCAACAAAATTTGAGTATCCTCGATTTGTTATTGAATATGGGTAACGAGGCAATTTTGACGCTAAAAAATAGGGAAAAATGATGAATTATCTGTACATTTGTACGTTAATTCAGGATAAAAAATTTATTTATGGAACAGATTGACTGGAGTAACCTTGGTTTCGGGTATATGAAAACAGATTTCAATGTCCGTTGTGTTTTTTCTGAAGGAGCATGGGGAGAGCTGGAGGTGCATGAAGATGAAAACATCCAATTGCACATGGCGGCTACATGCATCCATTACGGGCAGGAAGTATTTGAGGGTTTAAAGGCTTTTAGGGGTAAAGATGGTAAAATCCGTATTTTCAGAATAGAAGAGAATGCAAAGCGTATGCAACACTCTTGTAAAGGTATTCTGATGGAGCCGATTACGCTTGAAAAGTTTCAGGACGCAGTCGTCAAAGCCGTAAAGCTGAATGAGCGCTTTGTTCCTCCCTATGGATCTGGTGCGTCTCTCTATATCCGTCCTTTTATGTTTGGTATTAGTCCACAGTTGGGTGTAGCTCCGGCAAAAGAGTATCTTTTCATTGTGTTTGTAGCACCGGTTGGACCATATTTTAAAGGAGGATTTGCAACGACTCCTTTTGTAATAATGCGTCAGTACGATCGTTCAGCTCCGTTGGGAACAGGCAAATATAAAGTAGGGGGAAATTATGCAGCCAGCTTAGTTGCCGGTGAACACGCTCATGCGTTGGGTTATTCGAATATTTTTTACCTGGATGCAAAAGAAAAAAAATACATTGATGAGTGTGGTGCTGCTAATTTCTTTGGAATTAAAAACAATACGTATGTCACGCCGAAATCAAACTCCATATTGCCGTCAATAACCAACAAGAGTTTGATGGTTCTGGCGGAGGAAATGGGGCTGAAAGTTGAACAGCGCTCAATTCCGGTAGAGGAATTATCTACTTTCGAAGAAGCAGGTGCTTGTGGCACAGCAGCTGTTATCAGTCCTGTTGAGCGCATTGATGATTATGATACCAAAATCTCCTATGTTTTCTCAAAAGATGGAAAGCCGGGACCTGTATGCGACAAATTATATCATAAATTATTGGCGATACAGTGCGGTGATGAGCCGGATTTAAATAACTGGGTTACGGTGGTGAAATAATGTAAGTGCCTCATTTTATTCTCTCAATATCCTCCCAAAAACGTGGATAGGATTTACTTACCACTTCAGGGTTCTCAATGATGACAGGTTGAACCAATGCGACCGGAGCAAAAGCCATGGCCATGCGGTGATCATCATAAGTGCTGATGGAAGGAGTAGCAACATCTTCCAGAGGGAGGGTTTTGCCATCCCAGGACAATTCTCCGTTTTCAGGTTCTGTCAATACAAATCCAAATTTTTTTAATTCTTTGATCAACGCTTCAACGCGGTCGGTTTCTTTAATTTTCAGGCTTTGAATGCCGTTGAAATGAAATGGGATGTTTTTTAAGCAGCAGGTTACAGCAAAAGTCTGCGCCAGATCTGGTTGATTAATAAAATCATATTCAAACACATCACATGTGTTGTTGTTTGGTGTAAGAACAATTCCATTGGACAGGTACTCTGTTTTAACTCCAAGTTGCTGAAACAACCCGGCTACTTTGCTGTCTCCCTGATAGCTGTCTTTTTGCAACCCTTCCAGAAATATGCGTCCTTCGCCTGCAATTGACAGTATTTCGTACCAGTATGATGCAGCCGACCAGTCGGATTCAACCTTATACCGCACAGCTTGATATGTCTGTGGTTTAATCTCTATGACATTGTTTTCAAATCTGACTTTCACGCCAAAATCTCTCATCATATTGAGGGTCATAAGAATATAAGGTACAGAAATAACATTCCCTTCAAGTATGATCTTTAAGCCTTTCTGCATGTATGGAGCAATCATCATGAGTGCAGAAATGTACTGACTGCTTACTCCGCCATTCAGGTGAATTTCCCCTCCGGTCAGCGCGCTGCCATATATCCGCAAGGGGGGATAACCTTCGTTTTCTATGTATTTAATCCTGCCTCCCAGACTATTTAGGGCATCTACCAAAAGTTTAATGGGACGTTCTTTCATCCTCTTACTGCCCGTAATAACCCATTCTCCGACTGTTTTCGATAAAAAAGCAGTAAGAAAACGCATGGCTGTTCCGGCTGCACCAATATCAAAGGTCGTTTTATTTGAATCCAACGCCTTGAGCATAACATTGGTATCATCGCAATCGGCAAGATTCTCTATTTCGTACGGACTATAAGCTAAAGCATTCAGTATTAAAGCTCTGTTGCTGATGCTTTTGGACGCAGGCAGCGTGATGTCAGCGTTAATTAGCTTTTTGTTGAGAAAAAGTGGTTTGTAAGTCATCTCGAAATCAGTGTTGTTATATGCTGTTGATATTATACCGCCAGTTCGTAAATTTTTCTTATGTCTTTTTCAGTTAGTTTAACAAAATTACCGAGTGATCTTTTTCCAAGTCCCATTGTCTTAACCAGCACCGGTATGTCTTCGGCTTTTGCACCCAATTCAGAAAAACGAACCGGCATGCCAATAGACTTCATGAATTGTTCGTAACGTTCAATTCCCTGATAGGCGGTGTTTTCCGGGTGCTGAAAGTCCATTTCGCAACCCCAGACACGCACCGCAAACTGTGCAAAACGTAAAATATCATGGTGCATGACATATTTCATCCAGGCAGGGAAAAGAACAGCAAGTCCGGCCCCATGTGTTACATCGTATAGACCTGAAAGCTCGTGTTCCATCATGTGTGTTGCCCAATCCTGCTCACGACCTACGCCGCAAATATCGTTATGCGCCATCATTCCTGCCCACATGAGGTTGGCTCGCGTTTCATAATCATGAGGGTTTTTCAGCGCTTTGGGTGTTTCATTGATGATGGTTTTCATCACTGCTTCACCTACTCTGTCTGTTATTTCAACATTTTTGGTGTTGGTAAAATATCGTTCCATCACGTGCGCCATCATATCGGTTGCACCGGCTGCAGTTTGGTAAGCCGGCAGCGTGCAGGTAAGTTCCGGATTCAGGATGGAGAAAACCGGACGTATCAGGTCACTATTAGCTGAGCGTTTGAGCATTCCGTTTTCATGCGTGATTACCGATCCGGTAGAACCTTCACTTCCGGCTGCAGTTAAGGTAAGTATCGTTGCAACCGGTAAGGCTTTTTCTATGCGTTTTCCGGTAAAAAAATCCCAGAAATCGCCATCGTAAAGAGTGCCTATAGCTATGGCTTTGGCAGAGTCGATCGCGCTTCCGCCACCTACCGCTAAGATAAAATCAATATTTTCTTTTTTACAGATATTGATACCCTGGTAAACCAGACCACTCCGTGGATTTGGAATTACTCCTCCCAATTCAGTAGAATAAATACCGGCATCTTTCAATGATGTTTTAACCCGGTCGAGTAATCCGCTCCTTATCACAGAACCACTTCCGTAATGGATCAATACTTTTGAACCGCCAAAACGTTTTGTCAAATTACCGGATTCATTTTCACGACCTTTCCCGAATACAAAGTAAGTCGGACTGTAAAAATTAAAATTATTCATACGTTCTCGTGTAAAAAATTAACTACTAAGCACTGACCATTATCTATCGCGTTCACTTCAATGCACTCAGCCGCTCAATCATATCATTTCCCAGTTCAGTCTTTGTTTTGATATGATTCAACACTTCCAGCACAAAAGGATTGCTTTCAAAATTTCCACGCACCGATTCAAAATCCTGATGCTTCTGGTTCTCATCACCATCAACACCAAAACCTGTCTTTGAGTTCAAATTAAATTCTTTTTTTGCATCACAATAAATTAACTGATCAAGTTTTACAACAGATTTTTTCCAGTGTTCTATTGTCTTAACAAGATCTTCGTAAGTGACTTCATCAATAGTTTTATTCCAGTAGAATTCTAATTTATTTTTTGCCCATGTCCATTCATAATTATAGTATTGAGCATGCATCCGTTCAAATTCCGATTGAATTTTCTCCAGACTGTATTTGTTTTGTTCAATTGCACTAAGCAATTCGTCTATTTTACCTTTTGGAGCAATCAGACCAGATAAGTCTATCCATTCTCCGAGGCCTTTAGGTGTATCCGGTTTCAAACGAGCTCTAACTTCTTCTATGTTATTGTAGATTTTATCACCCAATCTGCTTATCAGTGAATTACCAAGAAATTTAGAAATAGCGATCTCATACAATTCGAGCCCGTTTCTCAGGGAAGAATTTTTGATGTTACAGTTTTGATAAACATATAAATCGGTCGTTTCGCCGGATATCTGTTGCAGTTTTTTGAGCACATCAACTCCCTTCATCATTTTCTGGATCGTATAGGGACTCAGCAGATTAAAGTTGATAGGATCAAGTTTACGACTGTCTTTTCTGTTATCACGTTTAGGCCATTTCTGGGCATCCCTGATGGTTCCGACGCTTCTCAGGTTCACCCCGGGAACAAGAAAACTTTCGCTTGCATTTTCAATTAAGTAAGAAAAAGGCAAATCGGATGTGTCAGAATGTTTGTGATGCCTTCCCATTACCAATGTAAAGGCTCCAATTTTTGCTGGCCACAGCAAAAAAGAATCGCTGGTGGTTTTTGAACCGCGTTCGCAAATACCCTGATGGATAGGCCCAAGCTTATACATGTGGTTACTTTGGTTTGAACCACTTCCGGCATTTAGAAAAGAGAACATGCCAGCAATCAGCAAGGTTGATTTATGATGTGTAACTGTATAGGGGCCGGCAAAAATTGCTGTTGCTTCACCATGCATACCCTGACAATTGGAGAAAAACAAAGAATCCAATGCTGAATAATGTTTAGCCAAAATACATCCTTGCCCGATAAAGCAGCGCGAAATCAAGGTAGAGTCGGTAACTTCAACACCCGAGCTTAAAATAAAATCTTTGCATTTAACCCCGGATCCAATGATAACCGGAGCCTCATCGTTGCTGTTAATGGTCCCGTTTTCAAGAATAGATGCTCCTTCAATGATTGCACAATTGCCAATTCGCACATTTTTTATTGAACCGCAATTTACCATACGTACATTCTTCCCTATATAACCTTTTTTGGATTGTTGAGCTTTGGCGTAATTATCAATTAGCAGCTGAATGTTTAGAATGAGATTTTTCCGATGTCTGTACAAGGTTTGTATATATGCCAGAGGGGCTGACAAGTTGTCGAAAATGGAAATTTCACGCCCACCTCCTTCATTCATGACAGGAACTTTGACTCCGTTACCAAAAGAGCTCACTCCATCGACAAGAAGCAAGTTAATGTTATCAATGAAAGTGTTATCTTCAATGATATAGTTCGCTATGTAATTATGAATTTTGTCAATGTAAATATTATTTCCAATGATGCAGTTATGCAGACAGCAATTGTAAAGACCGGCATGTTTTTTCAGTCCGCCGGCAAGTTCGAATGTTTTTTCAAAAACGCCCAGCTTTATTTCTCCCGAGAAATGAACATTAGAAATATAATCCGGTTTAAACTTCTCTGCGACAGTAACTCTTTTCCAGTTTTCCGCAGTACATCCGTAAATGGTGAGTGCAGCAATTTCTTTTTCGGTAAGTTGACGGTAGTGAGTCATTGAATTAAGTTGTTTAAGGGCTAAATGTTTAGTATGTATGGTATTACACCTTCATTCGTCATATTTTTGAAACAGAAAATCATTGTATGGATATCGTTCGACATGGATAGCCTTTACTTTTTCATATAATAATTCTTTCAGGTTGTCAATATTGATTTTTTCTTTAGCTGAAATGAATAGGCAATTATCATGAAGTTTTGATATCCAGGTAGCTTTTAGTTCTTCCAGGCTGATGTTTTCCTTTTTAACAGGAGACAAGTCATCCGGGTCTTTGGGAGTGTACATAAAAGCATCCAGCTTGTTAAAAATGAGAATAACAGGCTTTTCTTTTGGGTCAATTTCCTTTAAAGTTTGGTTTACAATTTCAAGTTGTTCTTCAAAATTAGGATGTGAGATATCGACAACATGCAGAAGCAAATCAGCTTCTCTCACTTCATCTAAAGTCGATTTAAAAGACTCAATCAAGTGATGGGGTAATTTCCGTATAAACCCAACAGTATCAGTCAACAAAAAAGGAAGGTTATCCACGATGACTTTTCTGACGGTAGTATCTAATGTCGCGAAAAGTTTGTTTTCAGCAAAGACATCCGACTTGCTGAGCATATTCATAATGGTTGATTTTCCTACATTAGTGTATCCAACAAGGGCCACCCGCACTAACTTTCCCCTGTTCTTGCGTTGGGTTGACATTTGTTTGTCAATATCTTTCAGGTTCTTCTTCAGCAGGGAGATTTTATTCAGGATAATTCGGCGGTCCGTTTCAATCTGCGTTTCACCTGGTCCCCGCATGCCAATACCTCCTCTTTGACGTTCGAGGTGGGTCCACAAACGGGTAAGCCTGGGCAACATGTATTGAAGTTGAGCCAATTCTACCTGTGTTTTTGCATTGGCTGTTTGGGCTCTTTTGGCAAAAATATCCAGAATCAGGTTTGTCCGGTCTAAAATCAGTACATTGAGTTCTCTTTCGATGTTTCGGAGTTGTTTCGGGCTCAGTTCGTCGTCAAAAATAACTAATCCGATATCGTTGGCTGTGATATATGACTTTATTTCGTCTAATTTCCCTGGTCCGACAAAGGTTTTCGGGTTAGGATAGTCGATTTTTTGAAAGAAGTATTTTTCAGGTGTGGCGCCGGCAGTATCTGCGAGGAAAGCCAGTTCTTCCAGATATTCTCTGGCTTTGGCCGCGTCCTGCTCGGGGGTAATCAGCCCAACCAAAACAGCTCTTTCCTGGTAAATTTCGGTTTTCATCTGAATAAAATAATGTGTTAAAAAAACCGCTTGGTGTTTACCAAACGGTTTTTAAAATTAGTTATAAACAACCGGTTGACCGTTGGTACAGCCGGCGGTGAAAATTTTATTGTAAACGGAAGTTAACCGGCAGGGTGTATTTCACACGCACGGTTTTACCACGTTGTTTTCCCGGTGTCCATTTTGGCATGCTTTGAATCACCCGGATGGCTTCAGCGTCAAGACTTCTGTCAACACTTCTTACTACTTCAATGTCAACAATAGAACCGTCACGGTTTACCACGAATTGACAAATTACACGTCCTTGAATACCACTTTCTTGTGCGATTACAGGATATTTAATATTGTCATTCAAATATTTAAAGAGAGCAGCCTCTCCACCCGGAAATGAAGGCATTGATTCTACTACCATAAAAATCACTTCGGTTTCTTCTTCGACCACAGCAGCTTGAACAGGAGCCTGGATAACTACTTGTTTGTCTTTATCATCTTCTGTGTCAATCACAATTTCAGCTGTTTCTACATCGTCTTCCACCACGTTTAGTACTTCAATAACGTCGGGAACTTCCGGTGGCGGTGGGGGTGGCAAAGCCTCCGCAGTTTGAATGATTTCAATTTCTTCTTCTTCTACAACTTCCAAAGCAACGCCCTCGTAAACTGTCACCTCGTGTTTTGTCCACTCAAAAGCAATGTAAATCAACGACAAGGCCACAACGAATCCCATTAGTATAAAAATGGATTTCTTATCTTCAAGTGATGCTTTGGATGATTTTTTAATGTCCATATCAATGCAATTTTTTGATTGTTTTTCAGTTCGGCAAATGTACAATATTTTTTTCAATTCTCTGATTATTGAACGAAAAAAAATATTTTTATTGTATAAAGCGTTCGAAATTGTTGGTTTTCTATTTTTTTTTAATTTCAGATGAAATTTTTCTCTGAAAATACGTTAATATATCATTCGGTTTCTGCTTACATTAATATGTGAGTCTTTAAAATGATGTATCTTTGAGCGTTTTTTGTGAGTTTTTACTGGTTTGTAAATAAATAATTATTGGATGAAAGTTAAAATATCCGTTATATTTGTTCTGTTTTTTTTCGTTGATGTTGTGCCTTCGTTTGCAGGAACAGGTGTTTTTCAGTTTTTGGATTTACCTGTTTCGTCCAGGATGGCCGCTTTGGGAGGGAAAAATGTATCGGTTTCGGATCATGATATAAATTTTTCTTTGCTGAACCCTGCTTTGCTGACGAATAAATCAGACAATATGATTGGCCTGAATATGGCTAATTATCTCGCTGATATTAAGTTTGGAACGGCAATTTATGGGCGTTCTTACGGGAAGAATCATTTTGCTGTTGGAGTACAATATGTGGACTATGGAAGTTTTAAAAAAACGACGGAATATAATGAGATTCAAGGTGAATTCTCAGCAAAAGATATTTCTATGAGTTTGATATATAGCCGGATGATTGCTGAAGGCCTTTTTGCCGGAGCAACCCTAAAGCCTGTTTATTCAGCATATGAGGATTATGTTTCATATGGAGCAGCGATTGATTTGGGGTTGAGTTATCAGCATCCTGAAAAGCTGTTTTATGCCGGATTGGTATTCAGAAATATGGGGACTCAGTTCAAAGGTTATTATTCCGGAGCTGACGGTCAGCATAGGGAGCCTTTACCATTTGACATTCAGCTGGGACTGTCACATAAACTTGAACACGCTCCGTTTCGGGTTTCGTTGACTTTCCATAATCTGCATGATTGGAAAATGAAATATATTGATAATAAAAACTCCATGCTTGATTATGAGCGTGAAAATTTAATTCCTGCTATTCCTTTTATTGATAATGTCTTCAGACATGCGGTCTTTGGTGTCGAATTTTTGCCGGGGAAAAATTTCTATCTGGCAGCCTCTTATAATCACCGTCGTCACCAGGAGTTGAAAATGGATGGTTTTAAAAGTATGGCCGGATTTTCTTTCGGTGGCGGAATTAAAATCAGTTATTTTCAGATTGGCTTTGGCATGAGTCAGTTCCAGGTTGGAAACACAGCATATCTTTTTTCTATCAGTACTTCTCTGAATGAATTCAGACTTTAAAACCAGGTTTATGAAAAAAATTATTGTTGCTATTGATGGTTTTTCTTCCTGTGGAAAAAGTACCATGGCTAAACAATTAGCCCGTGATGTGGGTTATATCTACGTCGATACCGGAGCAATGTATCGTGCAGTTTCTTTGTATTGCACGCGTAATGGCTGGATGGATGCGTATAATATGGATGTGGAGAGCATTGAAAAAAACATCGGCGCCGTCCATCTTGAGTTTAAAATAAACAAGCAAGGAAAGGCGGAGATATTTCTTAATGGAGAAAATGTTGAACGGGAAATTCGTTCTCTTGAAGTTTCAAATGGAGCAAGTCGGGTGAGTACACTGAGAGCCGTCAGAAGGGAATTGGTTCGACAGCAACAAATGATGGGTGCAGAAAGAGGTATTGTAATGGATGGCCGAGATATCGGTACAGTTGTATTTCCGGATGCGGAACTCAAAATTTTTTTGACGGCTTCGCCTGAAATCAGAGCGCAAAGAAGGATGGATGAATTGAAGGCGAAAGGAGAAAAAGTGTTGTATAAAGAAGTGCTGGTGAACGTAAAGGAACGGGATGATCGGGATCAGAACAGAAAGGAAAGTCCGCTCAAAAAAGCTGCAGATGCAGTTGTAATTGACAATAGTACGTTGACAATTGAAGAACAACAAAGAGTATTAAGAAATTTATTCGACCAACGGGTTGGAAGTGCCGGATGAGATTGACCGGTATCTTCTGATACGGGTTATCATCAAATATTGTAAAAAAGTGAATATAGAAATAGATAAAAAATCAGGTTTCTGTTTTGGAGTGGTGAAGGCTATCGACAAGGCAGAAGAAGAATTGGCAAAAGGGGAGACTTTGTATTGTTTGGGCGATATAGTGCACAATGGCAAAGAGGTAGAACGCCTTGAAAAAATGGGATTGATTACAATTGACCACGAACAATTTGCGCGCTTGCACAATGTCAAGGTCATGCTTCGTGCTCATGGAGAACCTCCTTCGACATATGAAATTGCTAAAAAAAATAACATTACCCTGATTGACGCTTCTTGTCCCGTTGTTCTGAAACTTCAGTCAAGAATTAAAAATGCATATGATGCGGATGCTGATACGCAGCTCGTTATATACGGGCAAAACGGTCATGCTGAAGTAAACGGATTGGTTGGACAGACCGGTGGAAGGGCTGTTGTTGTTGAAAATGAAGCAGATTTATCTAAACTTGATTTGTCGAAAAACATCCGGTTGTTTTCTCAAACAACAAAATCACTGGATGGATTTAATATCTTAATTCAAAATATATCAGAACAGAAGCAGGATGCAGCTAAGTTTGAATATTCTGATACAATTTGCAGACAAGTGTCTAATAGAATCCCAAATATTACTACCTTTGCACAGCAAAATGATATTGTGATTTTTGTCAGTGGGAAAAAAAGTTCTAATGGTAAAGTGCTTTTTAAGCATTGTAAAAGTGTAAACCCAAACTCTTATATTGTTTCTGATCCGGAAGAAGTGGTTGGATTAAATATAGACCTGACAAAAAAAATTGGTATTTGCGGCGCTACCTCTACACCGATGTGGTTGATGGAGCAAATAGCGGAAACATTAAATAGACTGGAAAAATAGTTTTAGTTTTATGGGACAAGGTATTAAATGTATCGGAATGCTTACTTCAGGAGGAGATGCGCCGGGTATGAATGCTGCCATCAGGGCGGTAACCCGTGCTGCCATTTTTAATGGTATCAGGGTAAAAGCAATCTACAGGGGCTATAAAGGTCTGATAACCGGAGAGATTAAAGAATTTCAGACTGAAAACGTAAGTAATATTGTTCAGCAGGGTGGAACCATACTGAAATCAGCCAGGTGTGCTGAATTTAAAACTGCCGAAGGGCGACAGTTAGCTTACGAAAATTTGGTTAAAGAAGAAATAGATGCGCTGGTTGTGATAGGAGGAGACGGAACATTTACTGGCGCCAGAATACTTTCGCAGGAATATAATATCCCGATTGTTGGGTTGCCCGGGACTATTGATAATGATTTATACGGTACAGATGCTACCATAGGTTATGATACTGCATTGAACACCATTATTGATGCAGTTGATAAAATCCGCGATACGGCAAGTTCACACGAAAGACTGTTTTTTATAGAAGTAATGGGCAGAGATGCCGGATTCCTTGCCCTGAACAGTGCCCTGGCATCAGGAGCTGAAGCTGCCATCATTCCTGAAAGAGAAACAAAAGTTGACCAGCTGGAAGAATTAATCAGTAATGGATTCAGAAAATCTAAAAACAGCAGCATCGTAATTGTATCAGAAAGTATTATTACAGGCGGAGCAAACGGATTGGCAGACAGAATGCGAAATGAACATCCTGAGTATGACGTACGTGTATCCATTCTTGGACACATCCAGCGGGGAGGCTCTCCGACAGCTTATGACCGTATTATTGCCAGCCGCATGGGTGTAGCTGCTATAGACGCCCTGATGGATGGGCTGCGCAACATTATGATAGGAATCGTGAACAACGAAATCGTTCATGTCCCCCTTTCAAAAGCAATTAAAGACGATAAACAGGTGAATGAAAATCTGATCGGGGTATTGCAGATACTGTCAATATGATTTGGTTGTAAAGAAATCAGACTTTAATATCCTTGATCATCAACTGAATGGTTGTGTTCCCATTGAAGGCGTTTTCTTCCAGCGTGTAGCAAATATCCAGCGGTTTCATTGATTTCAGGTGGTCGTTAAATTCATACATGCCGAAAGCAATTCCGTTCATTACATTTTCTGAGCTTGGATCTACAAGCTCGAGCCTAAGATGTTCCTGCTCTTTCCCAACCAAACGGCTTGAACCATAATCCATCACCTTTTTTGTGGCAAAAACCGGTTTCATATTGCCGGGACCAAACGGACCAAATTGTTTTAACACATTGAAAAACTTAGGTGTAATGTCTTTAAAATCAATGAGGGCATCAATGTTGATCTGAGGAGATGTTTGTTCTTCGGTAATATTCTCGGATACAAATTGTTCAAAACGCTCAGTAAAAAGAGCTACATTTTCTTCTTTCATTGATAATCCGGCAGCATAACGGTGTCCTCCGAAATTTTCCAACAGATCTCTGCAGGCATCAATGGCGCTGTAGATATCGAAACCCGGAACGGAACGGGCAGAACCGGATGCAATCCCGTTATTGGAACTTGTCAGCACAACTGATGGCTTATAAAATTCTTCTGACAATCGCGACGCAACAATGCCAATTACTCCTTTGTGCCAGTCAGGTTTATAAACCACGATTGATTTTCTTTTGATATAATCACTATCTGAAGCAATTAATTTGATTGCTTCATCGGTGATGTTTTTGTCTAAATCTTTCCGATCATTGTTGTACTCGTTGATTGTATCGCTTTTTTGTCGAGCAAAATTAACATCACTTGACACCATCAGCTCAACAGCTTCGGAAGCCAGCTTCATCCTTCCCGAGGCGTTGATTCTGGGACCAACTTTGAAAACAATATCGGAAATGGTGATTTCTTTTTCCGATAATCCGCATACATCCAGGATGCTTTTTACCCCAATGCTTGGGTTGGTGTTAAGCTGTTTGAGTCCATAATACGCCAATATTCTATTTTCTCCCGTTATTGGCACAATATCAGAAGCAATGCTTAGAGCAACTAAATCCAGCGTTGGAGTTAGTTCTGAAAAAGGAATGTTGTTTCTTTGCGCAAAAGCCTGTAGTAACTTAAATCCAACTCCGCATCCCGAAAGGTGTTTGTAAGGATAATTGCAATCAGCCCGTTTTGGATCAAGTACGGCTACCGCTTCGGGAAGTTCTGCATCAGGCGTGTGATGGTCGCAGATAATAAAATCTACATGATGCTCGTTGGCGTATGTTATTTTTTCAATGGCTTTAATACCGCAATCAAGTGCAATGATAAGTTTTATCCCGTTATCTACGGCAAAGTCTATCCCCTGAGTCGAAATTCCATACCCTTCAAGGTACCTGTCGGGGATATAAAAATCCACATTACTGTAAAATTTTTTAATAAACTTGTAAACCAGTGATACTGATGTTGTTCCATCTACGTCGTAATCTCCGTAGATCAAAATTTTCTCGTTGTCCTGAATGGCTTCTGTCAGGCGGCCAACAGCCTTATCCATGTCGGCCATAAGAAACGGATCGTGTAAATTAGCAAGATCCGGACGGAAAAACCGGCGAGCGTCCTCGAATGTGTGAATATCCCGTTGAACCAACAATTTTGAAAGTATTGGGCTGATATTTAGTTCTTTGGATAAGTCTTTTTGTATGTCGGTTTGTTCTTTTGTCAGGGCTTTAAATATCCATTTGCTGATCATTTGCTGTTACTTTTTTAAAGTGGTAAAGGTAGTATAAATTTTTTAATGAAGCCCAATGTCCCTCTATGTTAACAAAGATAATCAGGTATAATAGTGTAATTGTTCATCAGCTTTGCAGTAAAATTTCTTAAATATTTTTTATGTATCTTTGTTGCTGAATTTAAAATATATTGTGAGAAAATAAGAATTGAATTTTATGAATTCAAAAAAATTACTGTTTAAATATCTGTTTTTTGATGTTTTAGCCAGTCTTTTGGTTTGGCTTGCTTTTGTTGTTTTCAGAAAAACAATCAATGATATTCAGATAATGCATAATTTTGAGGTTTTACTTCCAAGCCGGTATTATTTGTTTAGTTTGATTTTTTTCCCTTTCTGTTGTGTGTTTATTCATTATCTTACGGGTTTTTACTCCAATTTGTTGCACAAGCCAAAAATAAATTTATTCCTGACCACCCTGATTTCTTCTCTTATCATATCTGTAGCTGTTTTTTTTGCTCTTAAGTTACGTGATGTGATTGTATCGTATGAGTATTTTTATTATTCATTGTTGGTGTTGTTTCTTCAGCTTTTTGTGATAACTTATACATTTCGCCGTATCATTTACAGCCAGGTTCAGCATAATTTTAAAACCAAAAAGTGGACGTTGAATACCATCATCATAGGAGATGGTCAGAATGCGCAAAGGATTGCGCGCGATATTGAGAAACATGGTTTCCAATATACTTTTACAGGATTTGTCGCATTGTATAAGAAACATCAGACTCCGGAGGATAAACTGTTGGGAAGCTTTTACGACATCGAATCTATCATCAACAGGTATGACATCAAAGAGGTTATTGTTGCGTTGGAAAGTGATACAGACGATACCCATTTGTTTAAAATTATTAACCAGCTGTATAAATACAATGTTGACATCAGCTTTACTCCCCGCTTGTACGAGATATTAACCGGAAGCGCCCGCATCAGTTCATTGGGGATTAATCCTTTGGTCAGCATTACGCAGTTGAATATGCCAGACTGGCAAATCAGTTTAAAAAGATGCATTGATTTTATTTCGGCCTTTGTTGCATTGATTTTGTTGTCGCCTTTGTTTATTTATTTTGCCATCAGAATAAAGCATGACTCAAATGGTCCCGTGTTCTATGTTCAGGAAAGAATCGGTCGGTTTGGTAAGCCTTTTAATATGGTAAAGTTCAGAACCATGTATGTGAATTCTGAAAACGGGACACCTCAGCTAAGCAGTGCGTTTGATGATAGAATTACGCCTTTTGGAAGCATCTTGCGGAAATACCGGATTGATGAGTTACCCCAGTTCTGGAATGTTTTGAAGGGTGATATGAGCCTGGTTGGTCCACGTCCTGAACGACAATATTATATTGATCGGATTATCAAAGAAGCCCCGTATTACTGTCTGTTGTATAAAATACGTCCAGGTCTTACCTCCTGGGGACCGATAAAAATTGGCTATTCGGATACGATAGAGAAAATGATTGAACGTCTTAATTATGATATTATTTACATTGAAAGTATGTCTTTGCTGAATGACCTGAAAATTCTGCTTCTCACCATTGAAATAATATTTAAAGGTAAAGGTGTGTAAATATTTTCTATCTTTGTCGCTGGCATAAATTTAGGCATGGAAAAGAAAGATTGGTACATAAAAATGATTTCCTGGCGTGAAAATCACATTCAGCAGCGCCATTTTATCCTTATTTTAAGTGTTGTTGTTGGTTTTTTTGCTTCTGTTGCTGCAAATGTGCTAAAATCAACTATTTATCTTATTCAACATCTTTTGACGGAGAGTTTCAGCCGGTTTGAGGTCAATTACTGGTACCTGGTTTTTCCAGTGATTGGTATTTTGTTGGCCTCACTCTTTGTCAGGTATATTGTGAAAGATGACATTAGTCACGGGGTTACCCGGATTCTATATGCTATTTCGCAACGGAAAAGTATTTTGAAACTTCACAATGTCTGGTCATCGCTGGTCGGAAGTTCGATTACTATTGGTTTTGGAGGATCTGTTGGAGCTGAGGCTCCTATTGTGCTTACAGGTTCAGCCATCGGTTCCAATCTGGGTAAGTTTTTTAAAATGGATCAGAAAACGCTGATGTTACTGATTGGATGTGGCGCAGCAGGTGCTATTGGAGGAATTTTCAAGGCACCGATAGCGGGACTGATGTTTACTCTTGAAGTGCTGATGTTTGACATGACTCTTGCTTCTGTGGTACCTATTATTATATCCTCGGTTACAGCGACTACTTTTACTTATATCTTCTCCGGAAATGCATTTATGTTTCATTTTGGGTCATATCAGCCATTTGATATTGAGAGGATTCCTCAAATAATAATTTTGGGTGTTGTTTGCGGATTGGTATCGCTTTATTTTACAAGGGGGATGAACAAAGTTGAAGGGTTTTTTAGAAAAATAAAAAAACCCGTTTGGAAACTTGTTGTCGGCGGGTCTATCCTCAGTTTGTTAATTTTCTTTTTTCCCCCCTTGTACGGCGAAGGTTATGACACCATAGAGGCTTTGATTAACGGGAATTCTGCCTCCGTACTTGACCGGAGTTTTTTCCAGCAGCTTGACAGTACGCCGTGGGTGTTAATTTCTTATCTTTCTCTGATAGTATTCTTTAAGATATTTGCAGCGGCTGCGACCAATGGTGCAGGAGGAGTTGGTGGAATATTTGCTCCGTCCTTGTTTTTGGGCAGTTTGACCGGCTTTGTGGTTGCGACCCTGGTTAATATGTTGGGTTTTGAAGCTTCTCCCGAAAATTTTTCTCTTGCAGGCATGTCAGGACTTATGTCTGGCGTCATGCATGCCCCTTTAACCGGGATTTTTTTGATAGCCGAACTCACAGGTAGCTATAGTCTTTTTATGATGCTGATGATTGTCTCCACTGTGTCTTATCTTACCATCATCATATTTGAAAAACACAGTTTGTATGCCATGCGTCTGGCCCAGAAAGGAGAATTGATTACCCATAATAAAGACAAAGCGGTGTTAACCCTCATGAAAACTCAAAATGTGATTGAGACAGATTTACAGGTGTTAAAGCCGGAAATGACACTCGGGGAGTTGGTAAAAATTATTTCCAAATCAAACAGAAATATCTTCCCTGTTGTTGATGAGAAAACAGGTATTCTGTTGGGAGTAGTATTGCTCGATGAAGTCAGAAATATCATGTTCAGACCCGAACTTTACGGCCGTTTTACGGTAAAACAACTGATGATTTCCCCGCCTGCCACAATCAACCAGCAGTTGCCAATGGAAAAAGTCATGCAGATTTTTGAAGATACCGGAGCCTGGAATTTACCGGTGGTAGATGACCAGAAGCACTATGTTGGTTATGTTTCTAAATCCAAAATTTTCAGTTCGTATCGGCATGTGTTGGTACATTTCTCGGATGAATAACGCACGTAATTAAGGTAAAGACACACTGACAGGGCGTCTCTACACTATGTTTTAATGATAAATCAACATAAAATGAGAGAAAATAAAATGACCTATTCTGAAGCTGTTGCAGAATTGGAAAAAATACTAAAACAGCTCGAAAATATAGATGAGGTGAATATGGACGAAATCTCATCAAAGGTAAAAAGAGCATCCGTATTGATGGATTTATGCAAGAAAAAGCTTCATTTGCTTGATGAAGACCTTGAGAAAATGATGGCAGAACTCGATAATTGAGGCGTTTTTGTCCTCATAAAACGGTCTAAATGTCTAAAAAAGCGCAATTTACATTTTAAATTGCGCTTTTTCTATGTTAAATTACTTTTAGTTAAAAAGGAATAAATGTCACTTTGATTATTTGTTTTAAAATATTATATATGTCAGTTAAACAGGGTGTTAAGAGTGAAAATTTCGACATTTTTCAAGATCATGACAAACCAAAATTACATATTTTTAGTATAAAAATAAATCAAACTGATGAATATTTTCTAAATTTTTTTTCAATTTGTCAATTTGAGCTATTGTTTTTTAATTTTCAATCCTCTATATTTGCGGGTGCAAAAAGTCAAAAAGTATCAATAAACTTGAAGTTAAATAAAAAATGGTAAATTTATGAGAAAACTAACTTTCTTATTTGCCTGCTTATTCATAGCAGGCGTAAGCATGGTGCTTGCTCAGACTTCCATTTCAGGGAAAGTGATTTCCGCTGAAGACGGGGAGGAAATTGTAGGAGCAACTGTGATGGTGAAAGGTACCACAACGGGTACGATTACCAATGTAAATGGAAACTTTACAATTTCATTGTCGGGGACTAACAGAACTTTGGTGGTATCCTATGTGGGGATGAAAACAGCAGAAGTTCTGGCAACTCCGAATATGATTGTGCGTCTGGAGTCAGATGCTGCTGAATTGGAGGAAGTGCTGGTGGTAGCATATGGTACTACAAAAAGATCTTCGTTTACTGGTTCTGCTGCTGTTGTGAAAAGTGATGCAATCGAAAAAAGACAGGCTTCTAATGTTACAAATACCTTGTCCGGACAGATAGCCGGTGTACAGGGAATAAATTCAGATGGAGCTCCAGGGTCAGGATCAAAAATCCGGATCAGAGGTATCGGCTCAATGTATGCCAGTAATGCTCCTTTGTATGTTGTAGATGGTATTCCTTACGATGGAGATATATCTGCTATCAACACTACAGATATTGAGTCTGTAACTGTTCTTAAAGATGCTGCATCCAATGCACTATATGGAGCACGTGGTGCAAATGGAGTAATCATGATAACCACTAAAAAAGGGAATTCAAGAGTTGCCCGGATTAATGTAGATGCCAAATGGGGTAATAACTCAAGAGGTGTTGATAATTATAGTGTTATGACTGATCCGGGTATGTACTATGAAACCCATTATCAGGCATTATATAATAGTCAGTTTTTAGATGGAAAGACATCACATGTTGCCCATGATTTTGCTAATAAAAATTTATTAGATGCGGCAAACGGAGGTCTTGGATATCAGGTGTATTCTGTTCCTGCCGGTGAACGTTTGATTGGAAGTAATGGAAAACTAAATCCTCAGGCTACATTGGGATATACCGAAGGACAATTTACTTATTTACCGGATATTTGGTACGACGAAGTATTTAAAAAGAACAATCTCCGTCAGGAATATAATATCAATATTAGTGGAACTGAGGGAAAGATGAACTATTATATGTCTGCAGGTTATCTGGATGACACAGGTATTATTGAAAATTCGGGATTGTCCCGGTTGTCAACGCGTTTAAATGTTGATTATCAGGCAAGAGAATGGTTGAAAGTAGGGTCGAATTTGTCTTATACAAACTCGAAAAACAGGTATCCGGATGAACAAACAACTGATGACGATACCAGTTCGGCCAACCTCTTCTTTGTGGCAAATGCCATTGCTCCGATTTACCCATTGTATATTAGGGATGCTTCTGGTAAAATCATGATAGATAGTAATGGTTATACCATGTACGACTATGGTGATGGTGCTACTGTACCCAAAATTCGCTCATTTATGGGTATGTCAAACCCAGCTTCTGCCATTGCACTTGATAATAGCATTTATGCTGATGATATTTTCAATGGTAAGTGGTTTGCTAATATTGATATAACCGAAGGATTGAAAGCTTCTGCCAATTTTGGCGTTTATGCTGCTAATTCAAGATATAATTTCAGCCTTAATCCATATTACGGTCAATATGCTTCAACAGGTGGTGTTGCTAATGTAGAACATAACAGAAAGTTTGCAGTGAATCAAAACTATTTGCTTACTTATGATAAGGAATTTGATGGAGTTCACAACGTAGGTGTTCTTGCGGGTTTTGAGTCATATGCTTATAAATCACAGAATTTGTGGGGCTCAAAAGAAAAAATGTATAGCAACACGCCCGAAATAAGTAATGCTATTCTGAATCCATCGACGGAATCTTCGACTGATACATACTCTACAATGGGTTTTCTGGCAAGAGCTAATTATGACTATGTAGGAAAGTACCATTTTTCTGCTTCTTATCGTAGAGATGCTTCTTCAAGATTCCATCCGGATCACCGTTGGGGTAACTTCTGGAGTGGAGGTTTTGGCTGGATTATGAATAAAGAAAGTTTTCTGGAAGATCAGAGTTGGATTAATCTGTTGAAATTTAAGATGAGCTATGGTGCGCAAGGCAATGATGACCTGGGCAACTACTATGCTTATTTGGATCAGTATTCTGTTGTAATGCAGGATGATGATTTTGCAACAACATTGAAATACAAGGGAAACAAGGATTTAACTTGGGAAACTTCTCATAACTTCAATACGGGTTTTGACTTTTCTTTGTTTGCTGATAGATTGGGCGGTACAATTGAATACTTCAGCCGTACCACTTCCGATATGTTGTATTATAAACCGGTTTCACCTTCTTTAGGTTATTCTGAGCTGCCTGTAAATGTCGGTTCTGTGAGAAACGCCGGTGTTGAAATTGATTTAAATGGAAAAGTCTATAGTTCACGTGATCTTAAGATTACTGCCTACGCCAATGCAACATTGTTGAAAAACACGATTCTTGAACTCGAAGAATCTCTTGGAGGAGAATGGATTGATGGCAGTTATATTTATAAAAAAGGCAGTTCTTTGATGAATCGTTATCTTAGAAAATATGCCGGTGTTGATAAAGAAACAGGAGCTTCTCAATGGTACAAGGAAGTGACTGATTCATTCGGAAATGTAACTATGGAAAAAGTGACAAGCTATGCTTCAGCAACCCAGTTCGAAACAGGTGATTTATTACCGGACGTATATGGTGGTTTTGGAACTAATGTAACTTACAAAGGGTTTGACGCTTCTGTTGCTTTTGCATATCAATTAGGCGGTAAAATTTATGATAATACCTATGCGAGATTGATGCATTCAGGTTATAGCTCCGATGCAGGGACAAACTGGCATACAGATATTCTCAAAGCCTGGACACCTGAAAATAAGGATACAGATGTTCCTCGTTTGAATACCAGTGACCAATATACTTCATCGGCATCAGACAGGTTTTTGGTAAGTTCCAATTATTTAAGCCTGCAAAATATTACGATAGGTTATACCTTACCTTCGAATTTGCTCAAAAAATACAACATTGAGAAGGTACGTATATATGGTGTTGCGGATAATTTAGCTTTATGGGCGGCAAGAAAGGGATTAGATCCGCGTCAGAGCTATAGTGCTTCTGGGAATTATACCTATAGTCCTATCCGATCAATTTCCGGTGGTGTTAGTATTTCGTTTTAAGTGTATTATTTAAAAGAAAATGTTTATGAAAACAATAAATAAATTATTCTTGGTTGCGGTCGGAACGTTTCTGATGTACAGTTGTACCGACATGCTAGATACCTTGCCAGCAGGTTCGACCATAACTTCTGAACAGAAAGAGGATGCTGTCTCTGCTAATCCAAAGTTGTTGGCTGCAGATGTAAATACAATGTATGCCTCTATGATTAAATTATTCGGAGCTCTTTCTGCTTATGATGATCTTGAAAGACACAATGATTTTGGTTATCCCGGTATTGCGTTGATGTTAGAAACAACTGGTCAGGACATGACTTGTTTCAACAGTGGATATAACTGGTTTGGTGGCGATTTTGCAGATCGCAAGTATGATTCATATGAATCATGGATTTTGTGGAATCAATTCTATAATCAAATTTATGCAGCCAACAATGTGTTGTCGGCTACATCAGAAAATCCTTCATCTGCTCTTGAAAAAGCGTATCGTGGACAAGCGCTCGCTTTCAGGGCTTTTAATTACTTGCATTTGGCTCAAATGTATCAATTTACCTACATTGGTCATGAAAATGATCCTTGTGTGCCTATTTTGACCGAAAAAACGACAATGGATGAGGCAGTTAATAACCCTCGCGCATCTGTAAAAACTGTTTATGGTTTGATTATGAGCGATTTGAACCTGGCTATAAGTTATTTGAAAGGCTTTATTCCTGCCAGTAAAGGGTTTATTTCACAAGGAGCGGCTTATGGCTTGCGCGCTCGTGCTAACTTGTTGATGCAGGATTGGGAACAGGCTGCTTCGGATGCTGATTCAGCTTTAATTGTATCAGGCGCAGTTCCATATACGAAAAAAGAAGTGTCTGTACCTTCATTCAACACAGCTAATGCAAATTCAGTTATTTGGGCTAATATTATTCGGGAAACGAATGAGGTAGTTACTTCCGGTATTGTAAACTGGCCAGGTCATTTCTGCTCATTTACAGGAAATGGTTATGTAAATGTGGGTGCTTTTAAAAGTATCAACAAACCTTTGTATGATGCCATTCCAACTTCTGATGTACGCAAAGGATGGTGGTTGAATGAGAATAAACAATCTCCATTGGTTGCGGATAAAAAGTATGACAAATGGAAAGAAACTTATGCGGAAGATGAAAATTTCACTCCCTATATAAATGTGAAATTTGGAGCTTACAAGGATCTCCCAATGAACACAGTAAATTCACAGGATTGGATTTTAATGCGTGCTGAAGAAATGACTTTAATTAAAGCTGAAGCTTTGGCAATGAGCGGAGATCCAGGTCAGGGTAAAGCTGTGTTGGAAGGCTTTGTTAAAGAGAATCGTGATGCAACCTTTACTGTTACAGATGCTACTGACGTAGGTGTACAAAATGCAGTATGGAAACAAAGACGCATTGAATTGTGGGGAGAAGGTTTTGCTTACTTTGATGTCTTACGCCTCAAAAAACCGTTGAACCGTGTGGAAAATGGTGTTTCTTCTTTCCCTGATGCCTGGCAGTATAATATCCCAGCAGAATCTCCGATTTTGTTATGGAGAATCTCTTCAAAAGAAATTAATGCAAATGCGGGCATTAGTGAGTCTCAAAATAATCCTGTTGCAGATGTGCCGAAAAAAGGAGATGGATTATAATTCAAATGTTTAATAAAATATATACATAGAAGTATGAAAAAATTTAATAAAATAACATTGGCAATTGTCAGCATTGTAATTCCATTGCTGTTTGCTTCCTGTGAAGAGGAAATTGTCAGAGACCCTTCTCCTGTACAATCGTCCGGAATTCAAGCGTTTATTTATGAGAGTACTCCTCAGAATATGGTTTTTCTACCAGCTAACAATCAATCTTTTGACATCCTGATTGGGCGTAAAAACACAACTGACGCAGTTACAATCAATTTATCAGTATCTAATCCTGATAATGTTTTTGTCATTCCTACAACAGCGTCATTTGATGCAGGTGAAGCTGTTGACACACTTAAGGTTACTTTTAGCATGGATTTGGGAACCAGTTCTAAACTAACTATTGTGTTAGATGAAGAAGATACGTTTTGGTACGGAAGGGACAGTATAACCATCTCTGTTTCCAGGGACTATACGTGGGAAAGCGCAGGTGTTGTTTCAATGACTTCTTCCTGGGCAGGTGCTATTGAGGATGTTGAAATCCAGGCTGCAAAAGAATCTCCGGGTCTCTATCGTCTGGTGAGTCCTTATAATGTGCTTGAACCGGATTATTGTCCGGAGCCAGGTTATCACTTGCAGTTTGTCCTTGATCCGGTAACTTATAATGCAGTATCTGTTCCAAACCGTCAGCTTATCGGTGAGACCTATGATGACGAAGGGGTAACTTACGATATCGAGTTCTTCCATGCTGATTTTGGTGACACCTTTACCAATGAAGGGAATGTATATACCATAAAGGGCTCGTTCTTCTTTGTAACTCCTGGAGGTGCTGGCGTATTTGACCAGATGGATGAAGTGTTTGAATGGAAAGAAGGATATCCATTGGACGAAGAGAAAGAGTAAAATAATTTAATCGATACAACAAAAAACAGGGTTAACTCAATTTGAGTTAACCCTGTTTTTTGTTGTATAATTTGTTGAAATTTTTAACTTTATAGTCTGGAATAAAGAGTTTCAGCACCCCCTTCTGTTCTCCTCTTGTTAATAGGATTGTTTTTTGTTGTTATGGAAATACTTGTTGTTTTTCAGTCTTATATCAGGCATTTTTCTTTGAATTTTTGTTCTTGAAAGAGATAAAGCCTGATTGCTTTGTATGAAATTCAGCGTTCCTGTGTAGGTTCCATATACCTTCGAACCAAATCTGTCATACAATTCATATTGGATGGTGTAAGTCTTTTCCGATTTACTTACTTTTGCATAGCCGGTTTTAAGCTTCTTTACTGTTGTATCATTGTAATTGTAGTACCAGCACCCCCAGTTTTCATTTTTCTCTGAGGTGAATCCATAGACCAGTGTGAGAGGCGACATACTTTCATTCCTGCTGATCATGGTGTATGTGCCGACCGGGATGCTGTTTGTTGCCAATATAGAAGTGTTAAACTCAAGCATCAGCATTTCTCCGCTAATTTTTTGTGCTGACAGATTTACTTGTTCACTCATGAGGTATGCAACAAAATTAGAAGACCCGGAACGATAAGCGTCTCCAAAATACTCCAAATCTCCTTTTGTCAGTGCAGGATTAATTTCTACCGGAATTTCTTTCTTGTCTGATAATGTTGTTGTCCCACTGAATGTAAATACAATTTTTTCCCCGTATTCAGTAGTCATTTCTCCCCCTATCCTGTACTTCTCCCCATCCGGAACAAATGCGAAATGTCCGCTTTCAATCAAGGTAATGTTTCTGGCAAGCCCACCTTCTACCTCGATAATACGAGCTCCGCCGTATTCAACCGCATTTCCTGAATTATATCTTTCTCCCGGAAAGAACGTGTTGATGTTTCCATTGTTTGCCGCGGTAAAAGACCCTTCTGCTAACTCATCCTGTGTAATTGGTACATTGAAATCAAGGTACAACAGAACCCCGTTTCCGGTGAGTTTTCCTTCTATATCAAAAGAAAGAGAGCTTTCCAATAAATACATGTCGAAGTTGTTGTGTTCAATGTCATAATAATCACCCCAGTTTGAGACATGGGCATGATTAAAGGTAAATTCTCTTTGCTCTACAGTGATATCACAAGAAATGGTTTTCTCTCCTGATCCGAGTGTAACTTTAGCTGTGCCGGTCTGAAGAGCCGTAATCACAACTTTCTTCTGAATAGAACGGGTGCCCCCGGATTTTGACATGGTCTCGGAGCCTGTTTCTGAAACAGAAACAACCCTGTTGTTGTCAACCGACCAGTTCACGGGAATGTTGGTTATTTCTCCGGTGAAGTTAACTGTTGCAACAAGCGTATCCGACTTTCCCAGATTCAGTCCAATTGTCGTTTTGTTGATGCTGATGGAAGTGATTTCATTTTTTTCGCAAGAGCTAAGTGAAATCACGGTCGCAATAGCAATAAACAAACTCCATTTTGTTAGGTTTTTCATGTGTTTGAGTTATTAATTGTGTTGCTATTTACAGATCAAAGTGTCGCCATTTTAATCTGTTTAAAGAAATCATTTCCCTTATCATCAACCAGAATGAATGCCGGGAAATCCACTACTTCAATCTTCCAAATTGCTTCCATGCCGAGTTCGGGATAAGCCAGACATTCCACCTTTTTGATGCTTTGTTCTGCCAGAATGGCTGCGGGACCGCCAATAGACCCCAAATAGAAACCACCGTATTTCTTGCAGGCCTCAGTTACCTGTTCGCTGCGATTACCTTTGGCAATCATAATCATGCTGCCGCCTTTCGACTGGAATAAGTCAACATAAGAGTCCATGCGACCGGCAGTCGTCGGACCAAACGAACCAGAAGGCATACCTTTGGGGGTTTTGGCCGGACCGGCATAGTAAATCGGGTGATCTTTTACGTATTGCGGCAGTTCTTTGCCTTCGTCCAGCAATTCTTTGAGTTTGGCATGTGCGATGTCGCGGCCCACTACAATGGTGCCGGATAAAGACAAGCGGGTTGAAACTGGATACTGACTCAAGGTGGCTAGGATTTCTTTCATCGGACGGTTGAGGTCTATCTTTATTGCATTGCCTTCGCCCTGTTGACGGAATTCTTCTGGAATATATTTTGCCGGATTGTCTTCCAGTTTCTCAAGCCAGATACCGTCTTTGTTGATTTTCCCCTTGATGTTTCTGTCGGCCGAACAAGATACTGCCATCCCCACAAAGCAAGAAGCGCCGTGACGTGAAAGCCGAATCACACGCACATCATGCGCGAAGTATTTGCCTCCGAATTGTGCTCCCATGCCAAATTTCTGAGCGGCTTTCAGTATTTTTGCTTCCATCTCCACATCCCGGAAAGCTTGTCCGAGTTCGTTACCGGTAGTTGGCAGATTGTCGTAATATTTGGTTGAAGCTAATTTAACTGTTTTCATACAGGCATCAGCCGATGTACCACCAATGACAAAAGCTAAGTGGTAAGGCGGACAAGCAGCCGTACCCAGCGTTTTCATCTTTTCAGTCAGGAATTTCTCCAATGAAACCGGATTCAGCAGGGCTTTTGTTTCCTGGAAAAGATAGGATTTATTGGCAGAACCGCCACCTTTGGCGATAAATAAGAACTTATATTCGTTGCCATGACCGGCCATCAGGTCGATTTGAGCAGGCAGGTTGGTGCCGGTATTCACTTCATCGTACATGTTCAGTGCAGCATTCTGCGAATAGCGCAGGTTTTCATCCCGGTATGTTTCATAAATACCTTTAGATAAAGCTTCTTCATCGGAGCCATCCGTATATACATTATTCCCTTTTTTTGCATAAACAGTTGCAGTCCCAGTATCCTGACAGAAGGGCAAAACGCCTTTGGCTGCAATCTCCGCATTTCGGAGCATGGTGACAGCTACATATTTATCGTTCTCACTGGCTTCGGGATCAGCCAGAATGTTGGCAACCTGTTGCTGATGCTCGGGGCGCAGTAAGAAGGAACAATCGCGCATGGCAGTGCGAGCCAGCAAGGTCAATCCTTCCGGTGCTACTTTCAAAATCTCCTGTCCCTCGAAATTTGCCGTGCTGACAAAATCTTTGGTTAATAAATAATACTTCGAGTTGTCTTTTCCCGTTGGGAATGGTTCCTGATACCTGAATTCTTTTGCCATAAGTATATCTACTGTTTTTTATTTACCATTTTTGATGACCGCAAATTTACTCATTTTTATTGGATTTTTAACCATCTTAGTCACATTAGAACATATAGTTTTAAACTAAAATTATATGATAAGTGAGTAGCTTTAAACTTATTGTATTATAAATTGTTTCATAATAACTTATGTGTTCTAATGTGACTAAGGTGGTTGAATTATCTTTTGTGGTTCAATAAAAATCCGTACTTTTGCAAACAAAAATATTAAGGGTATTAGTTTAAGGTAAAATAATATAAATCAAAACAATATGAATAAAAAAGCTTTATTGATGATCCTCGATGGTTGGGGAATCGGTAATGGATCAAGAGCAGATGTTATTGCCTCCACCCCAACACCTAACTGGGATAAAATTATCGCTACTTATCCGAATTCTTATTTGCTGGCATCGGGGGAACATGTGGGATTGCCTGATGGTCAGATGGGTAACTCGGAAGTGGGTCATTTAAACATTGGTGCCGGAAGGGTTGTTTACCAGGATCTGGTGAAAATCAACATCGCCTGCCGCGACAATAGCATCATGCAGAATCCGGAGATTATCAATGCCTATACATACGCCAAAGAGAACAACAAAAAGATGCATTTCCTCGGTCTTGTTTCTGATGGTGGGGTGCATTCCTCTCAGGATCATTTGTATAAATTGCTTGATATTGCCAAATCGTACGGAATCGAAGATGCTTATGTGCATTGCTTCATGGATGGTCGCGATACCGACCCTAAAAGCGGAAAAGGTTATCTCGAACAATTAGAAGCGCATACGCAATATTCTGCTGGTAAAATTGCTTCGGTTATTGGTAGATACTACGCCATGGACCGCGATAAAAGATGGGAACGGGTGAAAGAGGCTTATGATCTGATTGTGAAAGGGGTGGGAACTCCTACTGCTGATCCTGTTGCTGCCATGCAGGCTTCTTATGATGCTGGTGTGACGGATGAGTTTGTGAAGCCGATTGTGGTAACGGATGATAACGGAAAACCATTGGCAACAATCGAAGCGGGTGATGTGGTGATTTTCTTCAACTATCGTAACGACCGTGCTAAAGAGCTGACCATCGTGTTGACTCAGGAAGATATGCACGAATACGATATGCATACCATCCCGTTGGAATATTATTGCATGACTCCTTACGATTCTTCTTTCAAAGGGTTGAAGGTGTTGTTCGATAAAGACAATGTGCAGAACACCATGGGTGAATATGTTGCTTCACTGGGATTGAAACAATTGCGTATTGCTGAAACAGAGAAATTTGCACACGTTACTTTCTTCTTTTCCGGTGGTCGCGAAGCGGAATTCGATGGAGAAGAGCGTATCCTAATTCCTTCGCCCAAAGTGGCAACATACGATTTAATGCCGGAAATGAGTGCTTACGGAATCAAAGATGCGTTAGTGGCCGAACTCAATAAAAATAAATTTGATTTTATCGTATTGAACTTTGCCAATGGCGACATGGTGGGACATACCGGTGTGCGTGAGGCGATTGTAAAAGCGGTGCAGGCAATTGACGATTGCATGGGTCAGGTCGTAGATGCGGCAAAAGCCAACGATTACGAAGTGATTATCATTGCCGACCACGGTAATGCCGATAATGCCGAAAATGAGGACGGTTCTCCAAATACAGCGCACTCGTTGAATCCGGTGCCTATCGTGTATGTTACCAACCGTCCAGGTGCATCTGTTGAACATGGTATTCTGGCTGATGTGTCACCGACAATCTGCCAAATCCTGGATATCCCGAAACCAGCAGAGATGACTGGTAAAGGTTTGTTGAAGTTTTAATTAACACAAGACCTGTCAGGTTTTTAAAACCTGACAGGTCTATGAAATAATATGAGAAATCAGTTAAAGAATCGGATTCTTATCCTCGATGGCGCCATGGGCACCATGATACAGCGTTACAAACTGTCGGAAGCGGATTATCGCGGAAAACGGTTTGCAGATGCTGTTGTGCCTCAGAAAGGAAACAATGATTTGCTGGTACTCACGCAGCCGGATATTATTTACGAGATTCATAGTAAATACCTGGAAGCGGGTGCCGATATCATTGAAACCAATACTTTCAATGCTCAGCAAATTTCGATGGAGGATTATGGCATGCAGCATCAAATCAGGGAATTAAACCTTGAGGCAGCACGCCTGGCCCGCAAAGCAGCTGATTTTTATACCAAACAAACGCCGGATAAACCCAGATTTGTTGCCGGAGCCGTGGGGCCAACCAATAAAACGGCGTCTATGTCGCCCGACGTAAACAATCCTGCTTACCGTGCGGTGACTTTCGACCGGTTGGTAGAAGCATATAAGGAGCAGATATTAGCCTTGCTTGAAGGAGGAGTAGATGCCATCCTGATTGAAACGATTTTTGATACGCTGAATGCCAAGGCGGCTATTTTTGCAGCTAATCAGGCTATGGAGGAACTGGGCAAAAAAGTGGAGTTGATGATTTCAGCTACAGTGGCAGATGCGAGTGGCAGGACTTTGTCCGGACAAACCATCCGTGCCTTCCTGACTTCCATCGGTCATGCTGATGTGTTGTCGGTGGGATTGAACTGCTCTTTTGGTGCTAAAGATTTGAAGCCTTATCTGCAGGAAATTGCCAAATACAGCAATTGCTATGTCAGCGCGTATCCAAATGCCGGTTTGCCGAACCAGTTTGGCGAATACGATGAAAGTCCGGAGAAAATGGCGGGACAGATCCGGGAGTATTTCGAAGAAGGACTGGTCAACATCATCGGCGGTTGCTGCGGTACAACTCCGGATCACATCGCCGCATATCAGCAAATAATCAATATTGCGAAATTGCGTACTCCTGTTAGCAAGGATGCCGACCAGGGAACCCTGCATTTGTCAGGATTAGAACACCTGGATATCAAAAGTGATTCCTTGTTTGTCAACATCGGTGAAAGGTGCAATGTCGCAGGTTCCAGGATGTTCCTGCGTCTTATCAACGAGAAAAAATACGAAGAAGCGCTTAACATAGCCCGTAAACAAGTGGAAGATGGGGCACAGGTTATTGACATCAACATGGATGACGCGATGCTGGATGCCCGTCAGGAAATGACGACCTTCCTCAATTACATCGCATCAGAGCCGGAGATATCGAAAGTGCCCATCATGATCGACTCTTCCAAATGGGAAGTGATTGAAGCCGGATTGAAGTGCGTTCAGGGGAAATGTATCGTGAATTCAATCAGCCTGAAAGAGGGTGAGGAGGATTTTATCAGCAAGGCAAAAAAAATTCGTGCTTACGGTGCTGCTGCTGTGGTGATGGCTTTTGATGAAAAAGGCCAGGCAGATTCATTTGAACGCAGAACGGAGATTTGTTCTCGTGCATATCGTTTGCTGATAGAAAAAGCGGGTTTCCCAGCCAGTGATATCATCTTTGACCCGAATGTACTGGCGATTGCCACGGGTATCGAAGAGCATAATAATTATGGAATTGATTTCATCGAAACGGTGAAATGGATCAAGGCAAATTTACCTTTTGCACGGGTTAGTGGCGGCATCAGTAACCTGTCGTTTTCTTTCCGTGGCAACAATGTGGTGCGGGAAGCGATTCATTCGGTTTTCCTGTATTACGCGATTCGTGCCGGACTCGACATGGGAATTGTGAATGCAGGCATGTTGCAGATTTACGAAGAAATACCGGCAGAATTGCTTGAATATGTTGAAGATGTGGTGTTGAATCGTCGTCCGGATGCCACAGAACGCCTCGTAGAACTTGCAGAAAATCTGAAGAACACGCAAACAACTTCCCTCTCCCTTGGGAAAGGGGTTGGGGGTGAGGCTTGGCGCAACCGGGAGTTACAGGGACGACTTGAATATGCGCTGATCAAAGGTATCAGTGATTATCTTGAAGAGGACTTGCAGGAAGCACTTAAGCAATATGATACTGCGCTTGAAATCATTGAGAAGCCCCTGATGAGCGGGATGAACATTGTCGGAGATTTATTCGGAGAAGGTAAGATGTTTTTACCTCAGGTGGTGAAAACCGCTCGTACGATGAAGAAAGCAGTGGCCATTCTGCAACCTTATATCGAAGCAGAGAAAGTGCCCGGTCAGCGTTCGTCTGCCGGCAAGTTTCTGATTGCTACGGTAAAAGGAGATGTGCATGACATCGGGAAGAATATCGTTGCAGTAGTTTTGGGATGTAACAACTACGAAGTCATCGACCTGGGCGTTATGACTCCTACAGATAAAATAATCAAGACTGCTATCGAAGAAAAGGTGGATATACTGGGGTTGAGTGGACTAATTACACCCTCGTTGGAAGAGATGTGTGTGGTGGCAGCAGAAATGGAAAAAGCGGGGTTGAAAATTCCTTTGTTAATCGGAGGAGCAACAACCTCTAAGATTCATACGGCTGTCAAGATTTCACCAAATTATACCGGTCCTGTCGTTTATGTGAAAGATGCTTCTGTGAATACTCAGGTAGTTGCACAGTTGATGAACTCCAAAACCGTTGAGTCGTTCACATCTGAAGTTGCGAACGAATATCAGCAAATAAGAGAAAGACAAAAGCCTCAGATAAAACTGCTTACGTTAGAAGAAGCCAGACTGCGAAAACCCAGGTTGTTTTAATAAAGTCAAACGTCAAACGTCTAATGTCAAAAGTCAAATGCCTAATGATCTTTTTGGTCAATTATACCTCTTTTTGACATTAGACGTTTGACTTTAGACTTTAGACGTTAATATTATTCAACGTATTTATTGATGATTACGTGCGCTATCAGGCCGGTAATCATCAAAGCACCTGCTACAATCAGTAAGGTGTTTTCTGCTGTATTTTTGAAGAAATAAACTGTCAGTAAAGCTGTGCCAATCAGCAAAATAATCGGACCTAAGTATTTCAGGAGGGTTTTCATTACGATATCGTTTTTAGTTGGTTTTTTACGACTGCAAATTAAGCGATTTTTTATCGGCTAATCAAATTATTTCCATAAAAAAAAATTAAAATGACATGTAATTGTGCATTTTACAGAACCTCATTTAAATAATTTTGTAATTTTGCATACTTGATTTAAATACTAAAAGAGATAAAATTCAATCATGCACATTATCATCATCGGAACGGCATATCCTTACCGTGGAGGACTCTCGGCTTATAATGAGCGACTTGCACGACAGTTTCAACGGGAAGGACATGAAGTGGAAATTATTACGTTTACGTTGCAGTATCCAGGATTTTTATTTCCGGGAAAAACACAATTTTCTTCAGAACCAAGGCCGGAAGAGTTGAAGATAACGCGTATGATAAGTTCTGTAAATCCTTTTTCCTGGATGAAAACAGGACGTAAAATTAAGAAGAAAGCTCCCGATAAAGTGATTTTTTGTTATTGGATGGCGTTTATGGCTCCTTGTTTTGGCACGATTGCACGCTATGCCAAAAACCGGAAAACGAAGATGATTGGATTGATTCATAATATGATACCCCATGAGCCAACAATTTTAGACAGGTTGTTTCCCGGATATTTTGTGGATGCAATGGATGGTTTTGTAGCCATGGCGGGTTCGGTGGTGTCAGATATCAATTCGTTTGATAAAAAACTAAAACCCAAACAGCTTTCTCCTCACCCGATTTACGATCATTACGGTGAAAAGGTTGATCGTTCGTTGGCGGCTATGCGGCTGGGGTTACACGAGCAAAATAATTATATCCTGTTTTTTGGATTTATTCGCCATTATAAAGGACTTGATTTATTGCTCAGGGCTTTTGCTGATGAAAGATTGCGTAAATTCCCCGTCAAATTGATTGTGGCCGGCGAGTTTTATGAAAATCCGGAACCTTATCTGAAACTAATTAAAAAATTTAAGCTGGGAAATCATGTTGAATTACGTACCAAATTCATTGAAGATAAGGATGTGAAAAATTATTTTAGCGTGGCGGATATTGTAGCGCAACCTTATCGCTCAGCTACCCAGAGTGGTGTCAGCCAGATTGCCTATCATTACGAAAATCCTATGCTGGTGACGGATGTGGGAGGATTAGCAGAAATTGTACCACACAATAAAGTTGGTTATGTGGTGGATGTTAACCCTGATAAAATTGCCGACGCTTTGGTTGATTTTTTTGCGAATAAAAGGGCAGAAGAATTCAAATTCAATATCAGGGAAGAGAAAAAGAAATATGATTGGTCGAGAATGACTGAAGCGATTAATTTAATTTAAAAATAAGACCTGTCAGGTTTTAAAAACCTGACAGGTCTGGTAAAATTAAAATCCACAATAAAAATGAAAGACGGAATAGTAGAAACCCCCCTGATGAAACAGTACTTCGAGATTAAATCGAAGCACCCGGATGCGATTTTGTTATTTCGTTGCGGGGATTTTTATGAAACTTTTTCCAAAGATGCTATTCGCGCCTCTGAAGTGTTGGGCATTACTCTGACCCGCCGTGCCAACGGGGCTGCCAAAAGCGTGGAGTTGGCAGGCTTTCCGCATCATGCACTGGATACCTATCTCCCTAAATTGGTTCGCGCCGGGATGCGGGTGGCGATCTGTGATCAACTGGAAGATCCGAAGTTGACAAAAAAACTGGTGAAACGTGGGGTTACTGAATTGGTCACACCAGGTGTTTCGTACAGCGATACCACACTGAATCACAAAGAAAACAATTTTCTGGCATCGGTTTATTTTGATAAAAAGAAAGTAGGTGTTGCTTTTCTGGACATTTCGACTGGGGAGTTTTTGGTTGCGGAAGGGAATGTGGAGTATGTGGATAAACTTCTGAATAGTTTCAGTCCGAAGGAGGTGCTTTATGATCGCAATAAAAAACGTGATTTTGAAGAAAACTTCGGTAACAAATTTTTTATTTACGGTCTCGAGGACTGGGCCTATACACCCGATTCGGCACAGGAAAGACTGCTGAAGCAATTTGAAACCCGTACACTGAAAGGATTCGGCGTTGAAAATTTACCTTTTGCGGTAGTCGCTGCGGGTGCCATTTTGCATTATCTCGACCTGACTCATCATCAACAAACCGGGCATATCACCCAATTGTCGCGCATCGAAGAGGATCGTTACGTGTGGCTCGACCGGTTTACGGTACGTAACCTGGAACTTTATGGCTCTATACAAGAAGGGGGTAAAACCCTGGTGCAGGTGCTCGATAAAACCATTTCGCCCATGGGTGCCAGGTTGCTGAAACGCTGGATTGCTTTTCCATTGAAGGATGTGAAACCGATCAATGAACGTTTGGGTGTGGTGGAGTATTTTTTCAAACATCCGGAGTTAAAAGAGTTGCTGGAACAAAACATAGCGTTGGTTGGCGATTTGGAAAGAATCATTTCGAAAGTGGCGGTTGGAAGAATCAGTCCACGTGAAGTGGTGCAGTTGAAGGTGGCGTTAAAAGCCATCGAACCTGTGAAGCAAGCTTGTGCGGAAGCTGATAATCCTGCCCTCAATAAAATTGCTGATCAGTTGAATGCTTGTCAGGTTATTTCAGATAAAATCGAAAAAGAAATTCAACCGGATCCACCAACCCTTATCAACAGAGGGAATATCATTCGCCCGGGTATTGATGCTGATTTGGATGAATTGCGTGATCTGGCTTTTTCCGGGAAAGAATATCTGCAAAAAATTCAGGAACGGGAAAGTGCCCATACCGGTATTCCCAGTCTGAAAATCAGTTTCAACAATGTTTTCGGGTATTATATTGAAGTCAGGAATACGCACAAAGATAAAGTGCCTGAAAACTGGATACGCAAGCAAACCCTGGTGAATGCCGAGCGATACATCACCCAGGAATTAAAAGATTACGAAGAGAAAATACTGGGAGCAGAAGAGAAAATACTAAGCATTGAAACCCGGTTATTCAACGAACTGGTGCTTGGTTTGGTTGATTATATTCCTGCCATTCAGTTAGATGCCAATTTAATTGCTCAGCTCGACTGCCTGTTGTCATTTGCCCGTGTTTCGGCTGAAAATAAATATGTCCGTCCGGAAGTAAACGACACGGATGTGCTGGAAATCAAACAAGGAAGACATCCGGTGATTGAAAAACAACTGCCTTTGGGAGAATCCTACATCGCCAATGATGTGTATCTCGATAACGAGTCCCAGCAAATCATCATCGTTACTGGTCCGAATATGTCCGGTAAATCAGCCTTGTTGCGCCAAACCGCCATCATCACGCTCATGGCGCAGATTGGTTGTTTCGTCCCGGTTGAGAGCGCGAAAATCGGGGTTGTGGATAAGATTTTCACGCGGGTAGGAGCGAGTGATAACATCTCGCAGGGAGAATCGACTTTCATGGTTGAGATGAACGAAGCTGCCAGCATCCTGAATAACCTGTCGGACCGGAGTCTGATTTTGTTCGACGAACTCGGACGCGGTACTTCGACCTACGACGGTATCTCCATTGCTTGGGCAATTGTCGAGTATATCCACGAACATCCCTCTTTCAAAGCCAAAACCCTCTTTGCCACGCATTATCATGAGTTGAATGAAATGGAAAAATCATTCAACCGGATTAAAAACTACAATGTTTCGGTGAAAGAAGTGGATAAGAAAATCATTTTTCTCCGGAAACTGGTACGCGGAGGCAGCGAACACAGCTTCGGTATTCATGTGGCCAAGATGGCCGGAATGCCGCAAAGCATCGTGAAACGTTCTGAGCAGATTCTCAAACAGTTAGAAACAGATAACCGCCAGAATGGCATCGCCAAGCCTGTTGCCGAAATTGCTACGCAACGTGAAGGTTATCAGCTTAGTTTTTTCCAGCTGGATGATCCCGTGCTTCAGCAAATACGGGATGAAATCAAAGGATTAAATATTAATAACCTGACTCCATTGGAAGCGTTGAATAAATTGAGCGAAATCAAGCGGATTATAACGGGGAAGAAGTGATATTAAATTAATATCAATGCGTATCTCAGACTTATGAATTGCTCTTTTAACGTGATAATTTGATTAAAATATAAATTATTTATGTTGAAAACAAAAAAAGTAGTACCTTTGCGCATCAAAAATAAATTAAAGAAAAAAAACGTTATTTGCCGGATTGATTTCTCTTTTGAAGACATGCGACTACACTGCCTTTATCTGTCTAATTAATCGGGGAAAAGGAATAGCCAACTCTATTTAATCACACACATATTTATTTTATTGTATGAAGAAGCATAATTTTAACGCGGGACCCTCAGTTTTGCCGCGTGAAGTGATTGAAAAAACAGCTCAGGCAGTATTGGATTTTAACGGTTCAGGTTTGTCTGTTTTGGAAATCTCCCATCGTGCCAAGGATTTTCAGCCGGTTGTTGACGAAGCAGTTGCTCTTTTCAAAGAAATACTGTCTATCCCTGAAGGCTATTCGGTATTATTTCTCGGAGGAGGGGCAAGCCTGCAATTCTGCATGGTTCCTTTCAACCTGATGGAAAGTAAATCCGCATACCTGAATACAGGTACCTGGGCAAGCAAAGCTTTGAAAGAAGCAAAAGCTTTCGGTGAAGTGGTTGAAGTGGCCTCTTCGAAGGCTGCTAACTTTAATTATATCCCAAAAGATTATACAATACCTGCTGATGCGGATTATTTCCATATCACTACTAATAATACAATTTTTGGTACAGAATTGCTGAAGGATATTGATTCTCCTGTCCCATTGGTTGCCGATATGTCGTCTGATATTTTCTCCCGTCCGGTAGATGTGTCGAAATATGCCATCATCTATGGTGGAGCTCAGAAAAACTTAGCTCCTGCCGGATTGACATTTGTAATTGTGAAAGATGAAGTGCTTGGAAAAGTATCCCGTCACATTCCTTCGATGTTGAATTACAAAATTCATATTGAAAATGGTTCGATGTTTAATACGCCTCCTGTATTACCCATTTACAGCGCATTAGAAACTCTTCGCTGGATTAAAGCTAATGGTGGTGTGGCAGAAATGGAAAAACGTAATATCAAAAAAGCTGAATTGCTGTACGCTGAAATTGACCGTAATAAATTATTTGTTGGAACAGCGGCGAAAGAAGACCGTTCACGTATGAACATCTGCTTCGTGATGAATCCAGAATATGCTGAGTTGGAAGCTGAATTTCAGAAATTTGTAACCGAACGCGGTATGGTTGGCATCAAAGGTCACCGATCAGTAGGTGGTTTCAGGGCTTCAACTTATAATGCGCTTCCGTTGGAAAGCGTTCAGGCATTGGTAGATTGTATGCAGGAATTTGAAAAAATGAAATTGTCATGAAAGTATTAATTGCTACCGACAAACCATTTGCCAAAGTCGCGGTAGATGGTATCAGGAAAGAAATTGAAGCTGCCGGTTTTGAACTGGCTTTGCTTGAAAAATATACTGACAAACAACAACTGCTTGATGCGGTTGCAGATGCAAATGCCATTATTATCCGGAGTGATATCATTGATGCTGAAGTGATTGCCGCGGCTAAAAACCTGAAAATCGTGGTCAGAGCGGGAGCAGGTTACGACAACGTTGACCTGGAAGCTGCTACTGCCGCGGCTGTTTGCGTGATGAACACTCCGGGTCAGAATGCCAATGCCGTTGCGGAATTAGTCTTTGGGTTGCTTATCTACGCTGTTCGTAACTTTTTTAATGGGACATCCGGCACTGAGCTGAAAGGAAAAAAGTTAGGCATTCATGCTTATGGTAATGTTGGCTGTAATGTGGCACGCATAGCAAAAGGTTTCGGTATGGAAATTTACGCTTACGATGCTTATTGTGGTAATGAACATATAGCAGCCGATGAGGTGATTCCAGTTGGATCGGTAAAAGAATTGTACGAAAAATCAGATATTGTTTCTTTGCACATACCTGCAACACCGGAGACAAAACAATCCATTAACAAAGAATTGTTAAGTCTTATGCCTAAAGGTGCTGTGTTAATCAATACTGCCCGTAAAGAGGTAATTCATGAAGCTGAGATAGTTGAATTTATGCAGGAACGGACTGATTTTAAATACCTGACGGATATTTTGCCGGGAAATCACCTGGAAATGCAGGAAAAATTAGCGGGAAGATATTTTTCAACGCCGAAGAAAATGGGGGCGCAAACAGCCGAAGCCAATATCAATGCCGGTATTGCTGCTGCCCGGCAAATTGTTGATTTTTTGAAAAACGGCAATCAACGTTTCAGGGTAAATCGGTAAATAATTGGGTCTAACGATAATTGATTTTGTAGAGACGCACGGCCGTGCGTCTCTACATTTTTTTTATATCTCTACATTTTTTTGCTATGCGAAAAATAACCCTGGAAAGAAAAATAACCTTGTAACGTAAAAAAGCTGCCTTTTTGATCTGCCCCCAAAAAGTTGGACGGATTAATAATTAAAATTTATGAGGACTGAGTTCGGAACATAACCGGACTTAGTCCTTTTAGTTTGTTTTTGATTCTGAAGTTGTTATAATAATAAATA
>JAQVNN010000064.1 GCA_028703105.1 Paludibacter sp.
AAATTCTCAACATAGATACTGAAATGTTAATGGAAAAATTATTCTCTGAAAATGAAAAACTTACAAAATACTTGAATTTTAAAAGCCTACCGCAAGCGGGCTAATGGAGCTTGCGAAAGTTGAATTATATTTATTATTATAACAACTTCAGAATCAAAAACAAACTAAAAGGACTAAGTCCGGTTATGTTCCGAACTCAGTCCTCATAAATTTTAATTATTAATCCGTCCAACTTTTTGGGGGCAGATCACGATGTGTTGCAGACTTTTTTCATTCAGGATGATGCTATGACTTTATGAAAGCATATTAAGCAAAATACCGGCAGCTACAGCAGAACCGATAACTCCCGCTACATTAGGAGCCATGGCATGCATGAGCAGGTGATTGGTTCTATCGGCTTTGAGACCCTGTTCCTGAGAAACACGGGCAGCGGCCGGAACCGCAGATACTCCGGCAGATCCGATAAGCGGGTTAATTTTATTGCCTTCTTTCAGAAATACATTGATTAACTTGGCAAACAACACACCCATGGCAGTTGCAACAACAAATGAAAGTGCACCTAATCCGAAAATTTTCAAAGAATCCAGGGTGATGAATCTATCTGCTTGTGTAGAAGCTCCGACAGTTAAACCAAGCAAAATCGTTATTGTATTAATCAAAGCAAACCTTGCCGTTTCAGCCAGTCGCTCTGTTACCGTAGACTCTTTTAGTAGATTGCCTAAAAACAACATACCTAACAAAGGCAATGCACTTGGAGCGATAAAGGTAGTTAGAATCATTCCTATAATGGGGAAAACAATTTTCTCTGTTTTTGAAACAGGTCTGGGAGGCTTCATCCTGATTAACTTTTCCTTTTTCGTTGTAAGTAAGTTCATCACAGGAGGCTGAATAAGCGGTACCAGGGCCATATAAGAGTATGCCGCAACCGCGATGGTTCCGATCAATTCAGGTGCTAGTTTTGATGTTAGGAAAATAGCAGTCGGACCATCAGCACCTCCAATGATACCGATTGCACCTGCTTGTTCAGGGGTGAACCCCAGCGCATATGCACCGAAGAATGTAATGAAAATACCTGTTTGAGCGGCGGCTCCTAATAACATTAATTTAGGATTGGATATTAATGATGAAAAGTCTGTCATTGCGCCAATCCCCAAAAATACCAGTGGCGGGTACCATCCATCAATTACTCCACTGTAAAGTATGTTCAACACTGAACCTTCTTCATAGATTCCAATTCCTTCATCACTTCCTATGGGTAAAGGGATATTACCTATTATCATACCAAAACCGATAGGGATCAGCAACAAAGGTTCCCATCCCTTCTTAACAGCCAGTGTGATGAAAATTACACCAACCAGAATCATGACCAGGTACTTAAACTGAAAGTTGGCAAAACCTGTACTGTGCCAAAACTTCTCTAATCCTTCAAAAAGTGCATTCTGTTCTGTAGCTCCTTGTCCGAATACGTTAAACGGAACGAAAAGAGTTATCAGAACAAATAAAATAGTGATATTCTTTATGTTATTTCTCATGTCTTATTCAATTTCAAATAGCACTTCGTCCTGTAAAACAGTTTGACCAACAGGGGCACATATTTTTACCACCTTACCGGAACGTTCTGCTAAAATATTGTTTTCCATTTTCATTGATTCCATAACCAATATTATATCACCTTCTTTGAAAGTATCTCCTACTGCAACGTTTACTTTCACAATTTTTCCAGGCAGCGGTGATTTGATTGTTTTAGCACTGGGGCGTTTGCTTTCTGAAACAGGCTTCAGGTTTTCTTTTGCCCTGTCGTCACCCTGTTTGGTTTGTACTTCTTTGCGAACCAGAACAACCGGTGTTTTGGTTGTTTTTATTTCCTGATGAATTTTTACTGAATAAGGTGTCCCATTCACTTCAATGTCTGCGATATCCCCTTCAATCTTTTTGACTCTAACCGCAAAGTCATCCCCATTTATAGTGAAATTAAATTTTTTCATTTATTTTATCGAATTAAATTTGTTAAACCATATATTTTTGAACTCCAGGGGGAATAACGTCTTTCTATACGTTTAATCGTGATTACATTACTTTCTTCATCATGCATATCGCTTAGAAACAGATGCAAGGCCATAGAGATGGCTGCAATTTCCTGTCCTGTCATTTCTTTTTCATCAACAATTTCCGTAGTTGATTCCTGGTTTTGTTTTTTCTTTGATTTGAATGATTTCTTACTAATATTACCCATAATTTTAAATGCAATAACCAAAATGATTAGTGCACTGAAAACTACTGATACTCCTATAAAAGAGTATAATAGAATCTGTTCAAATTCGCTGATTGCCAATAAAGTCATATTGATATAAATTTAGAGTGGTATATTACAATGTTTCTTCAACGGATTCACCACTTTTTTGGTTTGTAAAGCCTGGAAAGCACGAATCACCCTGAAACGGGTATTTCTCGGTTCAATCACATCATCAATATAACCATATGATGCAGCCATATAAGGATTTGCAAATTTTTCGTTATAATCCGCTACCTTTTCTGCAATGAATTGAGCTTTTTCTTCCGGGTCATTCATTGAGGAGATGGTACGACCTTCAAGCACTTCGATCGCTCCAGATGCACCCATCACTGCAATTTCAGCTGTTGGCCATGCATAGTTAAAATCACCACGAAGTTGTTTGCAACTCATCACGTCGTGTGCTCCTCCATAGGATTTTCTGAGGGTAATGGTCACTTTTGGCACTGTCGCTTCACCATAGGCAAACATCAGTTTGGCACCGTGGGTGATAATACCGGCATATTCCTGTCCTGATCCGGGAAGGAACCCCGGAACATCTACCAATGTCAGAATCGGGATGTTGAATGCGTCGCAGAAACGCACAAAACGAGCAGCTTTACGCGACGAATCGCAATCGAGCACCCCGGCAAGGAAATTAGGCTGGTTGGCTACAATTCCGGTAGATACACCATTGAAACGAGCAAAACCTACGATGATGTTTCTGGCGTAGTTGCGGTGAACTTCCAGGAACTCTCCATTATCAACAATTGTGTGGATGACATTTTTCATGTCGTATGGCGTATTCGGATTATCCGGAATGATTTCGTTCAGACTGTCTTCCAACCTGTCAATGGGGTCGTTGTTGTCGAAAATAGGCGCTTCTTCCAAATTGTTCTGAGGCAGGTAAGATAAAAGTTTGCGAATCATCATTAAACCTTCCTCTTCATTTTCAACTTTAAAATGGGAAACCCCTGATTTCCCTGCGTGTACATCAGCACCACCCAGGTCTTCTGTAGAAATATCTTCACCGGTAACTGACTTTACTACTTTAGGTCCGGTAACGAACATATAGGAGTTTTCTTCTGTCATCATTACGAAGTCGGTAAGAGCAGGAGAGTAAACCGCACCACCGGCACAGGGGCCGAAAATAGCAGAGATCTGTGGTACAACTCCGGAAGCCAGGATGTTGCGTTCAAAAATTTCTGCATAACCGGCAAGAGACGTAACCCCTTCCTGAATACGGGCGCCACCTGAATCGTTGATACCAATTACCGGACAGCCCATTTTCATGGCCATATCCATTACTTTACAGATTTTCAATGCCATGGTTTCTGAGAGAGAACCCCCAAAAACAGTAAAGTCCTGCGCAAAAACATATACTGTACGACCGTCGATGGTGCCGTGTCCCGTCACCACTCCATCGCCTAAATATTTTTCTTTTTCTAACCCAAAATTATAACAACGATGGGTAACAAACATGTCTAATTCTTCAAAACTACCTTCATCAAGCAACATGTCGATACGTTCCCGTGCTGTAAATTTACCTTTTGCATGCTGTGATGCAATGCGCTTTTCACCTCCACCTAATTTGGCCTCTGCACGCAAATCGATGAGATTCTTCACCTTGTCTTTGTTTTCCATATGTTTTTTATTTTTTATACTTTCGTCAGTTAACAGCAGACCGGTTTTTCACAAAGCTCTGTTAGTACGCCAAAAGTGGATTTTGGATGAAGAAAGGCAATGTTCAGTCCTTCTGCTCCTTTCCGGGGTGCTTTGTCGATGAGAGTAACTCCTTTTTCTGCCAGGAAGTCAAGGCTGGACTGTAATCCTTCTGCTGCAAAAGCAAGGTGATGAATACCTTCTCCCTTCTTTTCGATAAACTTGCCAACAGGTCCTTCCGGATCAGTCGATTCAAGTAATTCGATTTTTGTTTGTCCTACCTTGAAGAAAGCTGTTTTTACTTTTTGCTCAGCAACTTCTTCAATGGCATAGCATTTTAAACCCAAAACTTCTTCGTAGAATGGGATGGCTGTTTCCAAACTTTTTACAGCGATGCCTAAATGTTCAATGTGTGTTATTTTCATATCTAAAATGATAATTGTTGTTGTGTTTTTTGGTTCTTTTTTTTAAAATAATGATTTGAAAGGCAGGGGAGATTAAAGAAATATTTCCTTATATTCAAATTTCCTGCAAAAATACTTAAAATATATCTGATGCACAAAGAAAAAGAAAAGAAAAATGAAATAATTTGGAATGTTTTTACATTTTTTTAATCTATGTGAATCAAGAGTTTATTTTTATTATAAGTTGCATTGTTTAACCCCTTCTGGGTATGGGGCACTTTGCGGATAATCATATCAGCTTTTATATTTTTTCTTGTTTGGTTATTGTCCCGACTTGTTTTTAGGTGCTGGTTTTCTGTTTCTGTGAAAAGTTCCTTTTCTGCTGTCAAACTTTTTTTTGTTGTGTTTGTGAACAGTCGGATTATAGGCCGGGGATTTTCCAAGCTCCTGAGGAACAGATAATCGCGAGATCTCTTTTCCCAGAAAATCTTCAATTCGTTTAAACTTGTATTGTTCTTCTTCAGATACAAAAGTGATGGATTTACCTTTTGCGCTGGCACGGGCAGTACGGCCGATGCGATGAACATAGTCTTCGGCATCGTGCGGTACGTCGTAATTGATAACCATCGTGATGTCGTCAATGTCGATGCCCCTGGAAACGATGTCGGTAGCAACCAGGATGCTGACCCGGTTGTTTTTAAATTCGTGCATCACATGGTCACGTTGTGACTGATCAAGATCAGAATGCATTTCTCCGACTGATAATCCCATCTTACGGAAGGTTTTGAAAAGTTCTTTTACTTTCAGTTTTGAGCCGGAGAAAATGATGACTTTACTGATGTCTTTTCCCGAAAATAAATGGCGGATGATCCCTTGTTTCTGGGCTTCGTGACAAATATATACATTTTGCTCAATGCTTTCTGGCGGACGGGAAACCGCAATTTTTACCTCCGCCGGATTGTGCAGGATGGTTTTGGCTAAAGTACGGATTTTGGGGGGCATGGTAGCCGAAAACATGATCGTTTGCCTGTCTTTGGGCAATCGTTTTACAATTAGCATAATGTCATCGTAAAAACCCATGTCGAGCATGCGGTCGGCTTCATCTAAAATAAAGTATTTTACTCCCGAAAAATCAATGTCGTATAAATTGATGTGGGAGATGAGTCTGCCGGGCGTGGCGATGACCACATCGGCTCCTTTTTGCAATCCTCTTTTTTGTACATCCCAGGCCTGTGCGTCGTTGCCTCCGTAAACTGCTACAGATGAGAATGGAGTGAAGTAGGAAAATCCTTCCATTTGCTGGTCGATTTGCTGTGCCAGCTCGCGTGTGGGCGCCATAATGATGGCATTGATTTTATCTTCGGCGTGTTTTTCCGACTGCAGGTTATGTAGCAGTGGTAAGATAAAGGCGGCGGTTTTTCCTGTACCGGTTTGAGCGCAGGCAATTACATCTTTTTTATCTAAAATAACGGGTATGGTTTGTTCCTGTACAGGGGTGGTTTCTTTAAAATTCATTGCTTCCAGTCCATCCTGTACAGACTGGCATAGCGGTAGTTCCTCAAATTTCATGAAAAGTATTTTTATAGCGCAAAGATACGAAAATAAATTGGTTATTTAATTTACCCAAGAACGCTTACTTCATCAGAAGGGATGTGTTCATTTTCAGCTATATTATTTTTGTTTAAGAGCAATTTCTTATAACTGATGTCAATAGCAAAAGCCCCCATAGGCGCTGTAATCAGAATAGCCAGTACTGCCGCGGTTAACACGATATTGCCACAGGAAAGTCCCATTGCCAATGGTAATGAGCCGATGGCTGCTTGTACAGTGGCTTTAGGGATGTAGGATATCATGCTGAATAAGCGTTCTCTCTGATTTAGATTCGTTTTCAGAGTGGAAAAATAAACGCCTGCCATTCTGAAAAGTAAAACCAACAGCAAAAGTGCGATCATAACCGGACCTGCTTTCAGTGCAAACTGTATATCGACTGTAGCACCTACCAACACGAACAGGATGATTTCGGCAGCTATCCAAAGTTTGGAGAACTTCGGAGAGATACGGTGAGCCAATACCGGGTAAGTTTGCAGAATCGTAGCGCCCATAGCCATGACAGCCAGTAAACCGGAGACAGTAACCATGTCTTTCAGCCAGGATTCAAGCGTTAAAAACAGGAATGCGAAACTCATGATGATGAGCAGCTTGATGGAGTCCCGCATGTGATACCGCTTGAAATAAGTAGTGAGTGCCCAGCCAACAAGAACACCGAGTATCAGTCCGGTTATGATGGAAACCGGAATCTGTACAAAACTGGCAGAAGAAACCTCTTCACCAAGCGCAAGAGTCGTAAAGGCCGTGAAAAGCACGATGACAAAGACATCATCCACCGAGCCGGCAGCCATGATCATTTGGGGAATGCCTTTTTTGGTGCCGATTTTATTTTCCATCAGGTAAAGCATCTTGGGGACGATCACGGCCGGTGAAACAGCGGCAACCACCGAGCCCATGATCGCGGCCTCGATTAGGCCTACTCCAAGTAACGGAGGCGCTATCAGCATCATACCACCGATCTCAAACAGGGCAGGTACGAAACTCATGAGAATAGCCGGTCTCCCTACCTTTTTCAAATCGTTGATATCAAGCGCCAGTCCTGCCCGCAACAAGATGATTACCAATGCTGTTTGTCTTAATTCTGTCGAGATGGAAAGCAACGAAGAAGCAATTAAATTCAGCGCGTGCGGTCCTAACACGATGCCGGTAATAAGCATGCCGAGCAAAGCCGGTAATCTTAATTTGTTGGAGATATAACCTAAGAGAAGTGCTAAAAGGAAAATGTAGGCCAGACTTGTTAACATCTTAAATCAATTAAAGAAATTTATAAAACAAAAAAACCACCGAAAACATCTGAATAGTTTAAATAACCTGTAAACTGCAATCCTGTGATTACATTTAAAACAGGAACTATCAGCTGCTTAATCAGCGGTTTATAACAGGGAAGTTCCATTCCCTTTGTGAAATCGGGACAAAGATAATAAAATTCTTTTACGAATATCGTAGTATTGTATTTAGAATCTTACACCTAATCTTAAATCGGTATAATGCAACTTAATCCGTTTGGGTTCGTTGAAACGGGGATAGGAAGTATAACTGTATTGCAACTTGACAAAGTATTTCAGCCGTGTACGGGTATTGAAATTCAATCCGAAGTCGAATTCGGTCTGGTGTCCAAAGACAGAACCTTCGATACCTTTAATTTTTAAATCATTTAGAAAAAGACCATAACCAACAAAAGGAGTTATTTTCTTGTTGCGTGCCAGTTCATGGCGCACGGTCCACCCGTAATTCAGCATAGAGATACGTTCGGTTGCCGCATCATTTCCCGGCAGGATGGTGTAGCCCATCGGAACGGAAATAAAAGAAGCGTTTTTGGTTCCGCCGAAACCACTCAGTTGCCATGCATAATCGAACAAGACGCCAAATCCATCGGTGTTGTTGAGGGTTATGTTGCGGTGTGAGAACAGCTTGCGGGGACCTAACTCGAAGCTGTATTGTTTTGGGGCTTTTTTTATTGTTTGCGCATTAATTGAAAGTTGAGAGACAAAAATGAAGAAGATAAAAATATAAAGATGTTTTGTACGCATGAGCAGTCATTGATTGGTTATTATCAGATGCTGTAACAATAAAACCAGAAAAAATGTTTTCAGGAAAAAGAGTTTTATGAAGCAGTTGATTTCCTCAGAATAATTCTGTTCTGATACATTTCGGTAATTTTTTCAATAAAATCGACAAAATCAGGATATAAGGATGCATCATAATGGCCGGATTTTATCACGACAGATTGGTTGATTAATATCTGATTTCCAATGTTTAGAACCAGAAATTCAAAATTTCCAAAAGCACATGTATGGTTGATATGACTTGGTAATGACTCAATTTTATAACCTTCGGGAATTTCAATGTATATCTGATCTGTATCTTTCCATCCTGTTGTTATCTGGATGTTATTTTCTCTTTGTCCTTTTTTCAACCTGTTTATGGTATAACGCATGGCGTTCACGGGAATCAGAAGCCTGTTTGTTGTTTTTGAACCGAACAGAGGAGTCGTCCATTCGTATGTGGCTTTTAACGAAGGCAAAACTGATTTATTATCTTCTAACTTCACCTGCGAAACGGTTGCATGTGGCAAGGATATTTCTTTTCGTAAATAGTCGTTAACTTCATTCGTTTTCGCTGTAATAAGGTGATATACATTGTCGTAAATTTTTACATTCCAATTTTTCTCGACCTGTACTTTAGCACTCCCGTCGGCGTTGAGTTTGATATGCATTTGATTGTTTTCAATATTCAGACTGTCAGGATAATCTGGCAGTCGCGTCATGTAACCTCCATTTTTCGTTGTTACAAGGACATTGTGTCCCGCAATTTGATTGTGAATAAAACCAAACGGGATCTTGGTGTTAGTACATTCTAACCAAAGGGTGTCGCCCGGTAGAGGCACCTGCAATATGACGTGATTAGTACGGATGAATGCTGTGAAATCATCTGCCAGGTCTTTTTCTTGTTCGTTCATCCTAATAATTGCATAATTTGCCGGTATATTCACCTGATTGAGCATGGCTTTCAATAGATTTGAAAGGCCTTTGCAATCGCCAAACCCGGTTCGGCAAACTTTAGCAGCGGGAATTGGTTGAAACCCGCCAATGCCCAGCTGGATGCTTTCGTAACGTGTGATGCTGCCGAGATAATCATATAAAATTTTAACTTTTTCTTTGTCGGTTGTGGCATCTTTAATGAGTTCAGAGATGGTGTTTTTTGTCGCAGGACTCAATTCGTCTCTACCGATGTTGAGCTCCTGTTGCCATTTGCAGATGTGTTCAGCATTGGTTAATTCTCCTTTTGTATTTTCATAGATGAATGTGCGGGGAACAGCATAGACTTTCGGATTTTGGGTATCTAAAGAAGGAGCAAACCGTTCATTGTTGACTGCCCGCAAGTTTTTTACCGTCCACTTTCGCGTGATTATTCCTTTCTCTTTTTCTCCGGATAATTCAACAACCTGATGATATGTCTTTATGTTAACTTCAGTTGATTCCGGGTAGTGCATAATTAATGTAGTATGATTTTTTTAGATCACTGTTTTACGTTTTTGATGAAAAATAAGTTTATCTTACACTGAAATGATGCCTTAACTTCATATCATTGATACTTGATGTAAATAATTCATTAAGAATTATTATTTTTGTGTCGATTAATTTTTTATGTATGAAAAATTTAAAGACATTGTTTTTAATGGTTTTTGCCGCTTCTCTTTCGTTAAGTTCTTGTACGATTGGTGATGCAGATAAACCGGTGAGAATCTATGGTCAGATTACGGATTCTTCCGGAAAAGTATTGTCTGACGTAAATATTCTGGCCAAATCGACTTCTGCCGAAGATACATTTATAACATCTGGAGATGGAAAATATGAGATGGTTTTGCCTGAAGCGGGAAAAGTTCGTGTTTCTTTTTCGAAAAATGGTTATACTGACCAGGAAAAATTCTTCGTGCTGCTGGGTGGAGAAAAGAAAAAACTGGATATTATACTGAACACACTCAGGGAAGATGCCTATTTCAATATTGATCCTGCAGAAAAAACATTTGAGAATACTGGTGGGAGTACAGTTACCTATATCAATACAAATGTGGCTTTTCAGATTGAGCCGGGTCCCTCCTGGGTTAAGTGGAATCTCAGGGAGACCACATTAGTTATTCATTGTGACCCGAATGAAACCAGTGAAGAACGCACCGGATTGATTATTTTTAACGCGGAATATAATTTACGGGATACTTTAACAATAAGGCAACTTACTGGTCCAGTATAAAAAATAATGGATTGTTTTAATAAGGAGACTGCATTATGATCCTTGTTTTATTGTCCCTATTTTTATTCGTAGAGTGTTAAGTGAATACATTAAATGAGATAGCCATGAAAAAAATTATACCTGGTTTTTTGTCCCTCATTTTGTCTATTAGTTCTGTGCTTTCGCAATCAAATTTCAAAGAAGGTTATATTATCACGTTAGAACAAGATACAATTTCGGGTTGGATTGATTTTAGAACAGACCAAACAAATGCCCGGATTTGTCGTTTCAGACCGACGAAAGATGCCGCTGAGAAGGTATATCGTCCTGCGGAAATTGCGGGTTACAGATTTGTTCAGGAAGGAAAATACTATGTAAGCAGGATTATTGATATTGAAAATAAACCGGACACCGTATTCCTGGAGTTTTTAATTCAGGGAATGAGAAATTTGTATTATCTGTTTTCTGATAATGAATATTTCATTTTTGAAAAGGAGGATGGAACGTTGTTGCCTGTAACCAAGAGACCTGATCAGATACTTGAAAATTATAAAGCCAAGGAAGATAACCGTTACAAGGGTGTGATGTCCTATTTGTTTCAGGATTGTCTCCCTTTATCGAGACAAACAGCAAGAATACGGTTCGATAAAGGATCGATGATTATGTTCGCAAAAAAATACCATGACCGGATGTGTGATACGGGTGAGGAATGTATAATCTTTGAGAATGACTATAAAAGAAGTTTTATCAAATTTGATTATACATTTTTTACAGGTGTTGAATTAAACAGTGCAAAACTGGTCAATACAGATTTCCCGGTGATGTTATCAATCAGTCCCGTTGTTGGTGCAGGATTGGGCATTTCCAGTCCAAGGCTTATGAAATCGCTGTATTTTAAAATGGATGCCTCAATAGGTGGAATTTCAGGTGTTTCTAACTACATTGATGATTATTTGAAGTATTTCCGGTACGAATTTAGTGCCATAAAATATAATCTTGGCGCCGGGCTTGAATATATTTATGATAAAGGTAAGTTCCGTCCAGCGGCAGGTGCGGGAATTTCTTTTCAGGGCATAACTAATTTAAAAGATACCTTGAAAATTAATTACGAGGTAAACGATTATACAACACCGTTTTATAATTTGACAACAGGGGTGAAAACCGGATTGGGTTTTGATTATCAGGTAAAAAACGATCAGTTTATAGTAGTCAGAATTGAATTTGCTGCCCACAAAAGAAAATTGTCTGAGATTACAAGTTTTCAGTTAAAGTTGGGATATAAGCTCTGATTCTATAAGAATATCTTTTCTGAAAAAAAAAGGACAAACCAGCATAAAATCGGGTTTGCCTTTTTTTTGTAGCCTTTTCCTGTTTTCGGCAATTTTTTTTCATTAATTTATAATTCGCACGATTTCAACACTTTGTAAAAATAATTTTGTAGTTTTGGGTGTCCCAACTTATAAAAGCCATGTTTTTACGAGAGAAAAAGAATAA